>JBOHFU010000088.1:3120-9937 GCA_050699675.1 Pseudonocardiaceae bacterium | reverse complement strand
TCCCGGTGGCCTGCGTGCAACGCTCCCATCGTCGGGACCAGCGCCACCGGGCGCCCCGTCCGGCGTATCGCGCGGGTGACGCCGGACAGTGCGGCGGGATCGTCGTGCACGGTCAGCCCAGCGGGGGCGAAGCCGGTCACTGCTGCTCCCGCAGGGTTTCGCGGATCCGGATGGCGGCCGCCGGTTCCAGCAACCCGGCGGCCTCGGCCCGGTCGGCGGTCCTGGCTGCCTGCGCGCGGTAGGGATCGAGCAGCTCCGGGACGGACTCCGCGAGCACCCGCAGGTGTAGCCGGACGGTGTCGAGGTCGCCGCGGGCTACCGGCCCGGTCAGGGCGCGGTCACCGTGGCGCAGCGTGTTGTCCAGCGCCGCCTCCAGCAGCGGGCCCAGCAACCGCTCGGCGGGCACCACGCCGGCCTGCTCCAGCGCGTCCACCGCGTCACGCACCAGGGTGGCCAGATGGTTGGCCCCATGCGCCAGGGCGGCGTGGTAGAGCGGTCGGGCCTCTGACGGGACACGTACTGGCTCGGCACCCATCTCCAGCACCAACGCTTCCCCGACGCTCCAGCCGGTCTCGTCGGCAACGGTGACACCGACACAGGCGGCCCGCAGCCGGGCGAGGTCCTCAGCGCGCCCGGTGAAGGTCATCGCGGGATGCAGCGCCAGCGGGAGGACCCCGGCAGCCGCCGCCGGCTCCAGGACCTCCACCCCGCGAGCGCCGCAGGTGTGCACCACGATCTGACCGGCCCGGAACGCCCCGGTCGCGGCGAGCCCGGACACCAGGCCCGGGAGCACATCGTCGGGGACGGCCAGCAGCACCAGATCGCAACGCCGCACCACGTCGTCGGGCGCCAGCACCGGCGCGTCGGGCAGCAGATCCGCGGCGCGGCGCAGGGATACCCGGGACACCGCGCTGGCTGCGACCACCACGTGCCCGGCACCGGCGAGAGCGGCGCCGAGCACCGATCCCACCCGCCCGGCGGAGACCACGCCCACGGCCAGCCGGGCCGGGCGGTCGGTCACGCCCCTGGACGCGAACGTCCCCGACCGAGGCATCGTCGCCATCGCCGTCCTCCAGACGTTCCAGTCCCGCCGTCGCCGCGGGTACCGGACTTCCGTGGGCGCAGGCTAGCCCCGCTGGAGCCCTTCGCGCCGGTCCAGGTGAGCAGCTTCACCCGCCGTGCACCATGTCAGCCTGGTCACCGCACCCCCGGCGGGGCGCGCACCGCCCGGTCCCGGGCGGCCATCACCGCGGCCAGCGTGTCGCGGTGCCACCGTCCGGTCTCCTCTCCGACCGTGCCGCGTTGCACCCGGTGGGAGAGGAATGCCAGTTCGGTGACCGCATGCTGGTAGTCACGCACCGCGTCAGCGGCCTGCTCTCCAGCGCGGCGACGCACCGCCGAGCGCCAACCCCGCCGACCGGCCAGGCTGGCCAGTAGCGGGACCTCGCTGGGCGCGATCCATCCCGCGCCGGCGAACCCCGCCAGCTGTGCGGCAACCACCCGCTGCTCCCGGCGGCGCTGCCAGATCACCAGCGCGATCAGCCCGCCGAACAGCGGCACCATGATCACGGCGTAGAAGGCAGGGAGGAAGCCGAGACCGGCCGATGCGTTCCATAAGGCGTGCAGCGCAACCGCACCGAGATACCCGGCCAAGGGCAGCGCTACCTTCCCGACCGGATTACGTCGGCGGACCACCAGCCCCACGGCTATCCCGATCATCACGGTGAACACCGGATGTGCGAACGGCGAGAGCACACCCCGGATCATGAACACGATGACCACGCTGCCGCTCTCGCCGACCAGCCCGTCGGTGGCGAACGCGCGTCCGAAGTAGAGGATGTTCTCGGTGAACGCGAATCCCGCGGCGACCAGCCCCGCGTAAACTATTCCGTCCACCACACCGTCGAACTCCCGGCGCCGCAGCCACACCAGGCCGACCAGGAACACGCCCTTGAATGCCTCCTCGACAATCGGGGCGGAGATCACCGCCCCGACCAGATCGCCACCGCCGTCGCCGAGCACCTGCTCCCCGAGCAGCGCCGCGGTGTCGTTGACGATCGCCGCGCCGAGCACGGAGACCCCCGCGCCCCACAGGAACGCGGCCAACAACAGCCGCGACGGCTCGGGCTCCCAGCGATCCACCCAGAGGAACGCCGCCACCACAGGCACCACCGGCAGCACCGCCGCCATCGCGCCGACCAGCACGGCACCACCACCAATGTTGGTGCTGATGACGCCGAGCACGATCAGGCCTGGGATAGCGAGCGCGACCAGGCCCAGCACCGGCAGCAGCACCCATCTGTTGTGCTGCTGACCCCACGGCTGGTACGGCTGGCTCGCCTGATCCGCCACCGGAGCGCCCGGTGAGCGGAAGGCAGCCGGTCCGAACCCACTCATGGCACCGCAGCCTAGGCTCAGCCATCTTTGCGGCTACGCCTGCGGGCCGTCCTCGCGGCTACGCCTGCGCCGGGGTGGCGAAGCTACCCCATGGGCAGCAAGCAGATCGTTCACCGACCGTTGGGCTCCCACCGCAGGTGCCTCTTGAGCTGCCCGCCGGGCGCCGCCGCCATTGCTGTAGGACCCGTTGTTGTGGGATCCGTTGTTGTGGGATCCGTTGTTGTGGGATCCGTTGCTGTGGGATCCGTTGCTGTGGGACCCGTTGCTGTGGGACCCGTTGCTGTGGGACCCGTTGCTGTGGGACCCGTTGCTGTGGGACCCGTTGCTGTGGGACCCGTTGTTATGGGATCCGTTGCTGTGGGACCCGTTGTTATGGGATCCGTTGTTATGGGCTGGCGGCCGGGCGTGGGTGTCCAGTTCGGGCCGGTAGCGGCGGCCGGGACCGAAACGGAGCTCGGGGTTCTCGTGAGGGGTCAGCGCGGTCTCGCTGTGTCCGTTGACCGGCCACTCCGAGGTGGGCAGCGCGCCGTTTGTGGCCCGCACCGGCGATCCGGCGGCAGTGAGGCTGCGGGTCGCGTTGGCCGTCGCTCCCAGCACCGCGGCTGTGCTGCGTTTGTCGTCGAAGCTGGGGCTGTCATCGAACTTGTTAGGGTGGGCGGGCATTGGGAGAAGGCGGGCGGGCTCAGCCCGCAGCTCGACCCGCTCCCCCAGCCTGTCCCCGCCCATCAGCTTCTCGAGGTTCGCCCGCATGGCTGCAAGCTCAGCGCGCAGCGCCGCGATCTCGTGCCGCTCGGCCTGCTCGGTCTGCTCGCGCAACTCGCGCTCAACGGTCAGCGTGTGCTCTCGCCGGGCGGCCACCTCGCGCTCCAGCTCGAGCTGGTAGACCGCCCGCAACTCCTCGGTACGATGGGCGCCCGAACTGATCTCGCGCCGCATCCGCGCCGCCGCGAAGGCGCCGAGCAGCGCCGCCCACAGCGCCGCGACGAGGCCCAGCCGCAGCAGGCGGGCATCCTGTGCCCCCGTAGCGAGCACTGCTGCGGCCGCCGCAGCCAGCACGACGGTGCCCAGCATCAGGACCCGACCGCTCCCGCACGGCAACGGACGCTCGTCGGGCACGGACATGGCGCACACCGTACCTGGTCAAGCACACCTGGAGGAGAGCTCCGGCGGTAACAGGCAGCCATCGTGCGATGACAGGGCGTTCACTGGAAGCTGGGCTGACAACCCGATGTCGATCAGCGGTCCGACTCGAGGTCCTCTGGACCATCCGGGGTCCGGCAGCAGTACTCCAGCCACAATCCGGCCGCTACCAGGGCCCCCGCGCAGACCGCCCCGATCGAGGCGGTGACGGTGTCCGAAGCGGCGGACAGCAGCTGGGAGCGCAATGGCAGCACATAGCCGAGCACCCCCAGCCAGGCCCCCCCGGTGATCGCACCGGCCAGCGAGGACGCCTTGGCCAGCACCACCGCCTTCGCTGCGGTGAGCGCCTGCACCGGTCGGATTCTCGGCCGCTGCCGGATCCGCGCCCGCAGAGTCGTTCCCAGCGCCGCCTCGGCGACCGCAAAGGCAAGCAGCGTGGTCCCGGCGAACGTCGGCAACGCGGGCAAGTCACCGTAGGACAGCTGCAGGAGCAGATTCACCAGTACCGCCGCGACGGCGGCAGCACCGATCAGGTCTCGCGCCCGAGTGGGGGTCACGGCGATCTCAGCTCTAGATCGTCGCGGCGGCGCACACCCCGTCTCTCGGCGGTCGGCAATGCAGCGACCAACTCGGCCACCGTGCCGTGGCCGACGAGCACTGCGCCCGGTTGCACGTCCAGCCAGGGCACCAGCACGAAGGCACGCTGGTGGGCCCGCGGATGCGGCAGGGTCAGGTGCGGATCGTCCCAGCGGGTCTGATCCACATCGATCACGTCCACGTCCAGGGTGCGCGGGCCCCACCGGAGCTCGCGGGTGCGCTGCGCGGCAGCCTCGCAACGCTGCCCGCGGCGTAGCCACTCCGGCGCGCCCGCGTCCGGGTCGTCCACCAGCAGGACGGCGTTGAGGAACTCGCCCTGCACGACGCCACCCCACGGCGCCGTCGAGTACACCGGTGACACCGCCCGCACAGCACCCCCCAGCAACCCAACACACCCCCGCAAATACCCAACCCGATCCCCCACATTCGACCCAACCGACAACACCGCCGCACTCACCCCACACCCCTCCCCCTGACCGCGTTCTGCATCCAGAACGCGGTCATGACCGGGACCTGCGGGTGGTGACGGTGATGTCGGTGAAAGGGAGGGGGAGGGGGGCGTGGGGCTTGTGCACGGTGACCTCGACGGCTTGCACGCGGTGGTCGGTGAGCACGTCGGTGGCGATCCGCGCGGCCACGGTCTCGATCAGGTTGCAGGGGTCTCCACCGACGATCCGGGCGGCGCGGCGGGCCAGCGCGTCATAGTCCAAAGTGGCGGACAGCTGATCAGTGGCCGCGGCGGGGCCGAGGTCCAGCCAGACCGTCGCGTCCACGACGAACTCCTGCCCCTGTACTCGCTCGTGCTCGTGCACCCCGTGCCTGCCGTGCACCCGCAACCCGGTGAGAGTGATCCGGTCCCCGTGGTTTCCGGGGCTCAAGCTTCTGGGGCTCAAGCTTCTGGGGCTCACAGCCGGCTGCACTTCATCGCGCCGAGCTGCCAGGCGGCGGCGACCGCGATGGCGTCGCGCGAGGCCGCAGCGTCGTGCACCCGCACCCCCCAGACCCCCGCAGCCGCGGCCAGCGCGGACACCGCCGCGGTCGCGGTGTCCCGGTCGCCCGCGCGACGTGGGATACCGTCCGCGCCGGCTAACAGGGTGCCCAGGAACCGCTTGCGGGACGGCCCGACGAGCACCGGGAAGCCCAGACCGGTTAGCACGTCCAGGTTGCCCAGTAGTGCCCAGTTGTGCGCCGCCGTCTTGGCGAAACCGAGCCCGGGGTCCAGCACCAGCGCGCCGGGGTCCACCCCGGCGCGCACCGCGGCGTCCACCCGGGCCACCAGCTCGGCGCGCACCTCGGCGACGACATCGGAATAGCTCGCCAGCTCGTCCATCCGGTCGCTGTGCCCGCGCCAGTGCATGAGAATCCACGGCACCCCGCAACGGGCCATCGTCGGCGCCATCGCGGGATCGGCGAGGCCACCCGAGACGTCGTTGACCATGATCGCACCGGCCGCCAGGGCCGTTTCGGCTACCGCCGCGCGGGTGGTGTCCACGCTGCACGGCACGCCATGGGCGACCAGCTCCCGCAGCACCGGTACCACCCGGGCGATCTCGATGCTAGCTTCGACGCGCTGCGCCCCCGGGCGGGTCGACTCGCCCCCGACGTCGACCAGGTCGGCCCCCTGCGCGCGCAGGCCCACGCCGTGCGCCACGGCGTCGTCGAAGCCCAGGTAGCGCCCGCCGTCGCTGAAGGAGTCGGGCGTGACGTTGAGGACGCCCATCACGATGCAGCGGCCGGGATCGGGAAGGGCAGGGTGCACCGTCACCTCCGCATCATCAGCTGCAGCACCTCGGCGCGGGAGGACGCGCTGGTCTTGAACAGCCCTCGGACGGCCGACGTGGTGGTGGTGGATCCGGGCATCCGGACGCCGCGCATCGCCATACACAGGTGCTCGGCCTCGATCACCACGATGGCGCCCCGCGGTTGCAGCCTGCGCACCAGCGCGTCGGCGATCTGCGAGGTGAGCCGCTCCTGCACCTGCGGGCGCTTGGCGTAGAGGTCGACCAGCCGGGCCAGCTTGGACAACCCGGTCACCGTGCCTTGGACGTTCGGGATATACCCGACGTGCGCCATGCCATGAAACGGCACCAGGTGATGCTCGCACTGGCTGTACATCGGGATGTCCCTGACCAGCACGAGCTCGTCGTGCCCCTCGTCGAAGGTCCGCTCCAGCACCGCTTCGGGGTCGAGGAACAGGCCGGCGAACATCTCGTGGTAGGCGCGCGCGACGCGGGCCGGAGTCTCGCGCAACCCCTCCCGATCCGGGTCCTCACCGCAAGCGATCAGTAATTCCCGCACGGCGGCCTCAGCGCGGGCCTGGTCGAAGGCCCGGCGCGAGTCCCCGCCGGGCTGGGACACGCCGGGCTGGGAATCGACGGTGCTCGTCATGGCGGACCTCCGCGCGCACGGTAGCCGGTCCGAGTGCTCAGCGATCCCCATCCCGCGGGTAGCGGCCACCGTCGTCGCCGAGCCAGAAGGTCGACTGGTCGTCGGTGCGCGCCTCAGATGGACCAGTCGGCTGACCTTGGGTCGGCTGAGCCTGGGACGGGTGATCGGTCGGCGGCGCAGGCTGCCAGGCAGGAGTAGGTGGTTCGGTGGCCGAACGCCACCCCGGTGGTGCGCCATAGTTCGGCGGGCCATAGCTCGGCGGACCGGAATTCGGCGGACCGGAATTCGGCGGACC
>JBOHFU010000088.1:0-3020 GCA_050699675.1 Pseudonocardiaceae bacterium | reverse complement strand
TCGGCGGACCGGAATTCGGCGGACCGGAATTCGGCGGACCATGACCGCTGCCCGGCTGTGGCGGGCCACCCGGCTCACGCGGAGCCGGCGGGTACGGCCGCGGATAAGGGAATCCGACCTGCGGGGAGCCCGGCACCGGTTGTCCAGGCGCCCCACCGTTGGCGTCACCCGCCGGGCGGCCCCCCGCCTGTTGACCCGGAGACTGCGGCCCCGCGCCGTTGGGACCGGGGTGGCCTGGAGCACCGTGCGGCGGGCCACCGGGCAAGTCGCCCGCACCGGGCAGCACACCCACCGGGGTGGGTTGCGGTTCGGGTTGCACCGGCGGCCACGGCTCGCCCCGCTCTTTGGCCAGCTCACCGGCCGTCTTGATCGGCGGCTTGTCCGAAGGGGTACGCCCGCCGAAGTCATTGAACGCCGTGATCCGCGGCCGCTTCTCCACCCGGTCAAAGACCCGCTCGAGGTCCTTGCGGTGCAGCGTCTCCCGATCCAACAGCTCGACGACCAGCTCATCGAGGACGTCCCGGTAGGTGTTGAGAATCTCCCAGGCCTCGGTGTGCGCGGCTTCGATGAGCGCCCGCACCTCCTCGTCGATCTCGTGCGCGACCTCCAGGGAGTATTCCGGTGCCCGTCCTGCGGAACGGCCAAGGAACGGGTCACCCTGCTCCTGGCCGTATTTCACCGCACCGAGCCGGGCGCTCATGCCGTACTCGGTGACCATCGCGCGGGCGATCTTGGTGGCCTGCTCGATATCCGAGGACGCCCCGGTGGTCGGCTCGTGGAACACCAGTTCCTCCGCCGAGCGCCCGCCCAGCGCGAACACCAGCCGGGCGATCATCTCCGACCGGGTCATCATCTGCTTGTCGTCCTCGGGCACCACGAGCGCGTGCCCGCCGGTGCGGCCGCGAGGCAGGATCGTCAGCTTGTACACCGGGTCGATGTCGGGCATCGCCCACGCCGCCAACGCGTGCCCACCCTCGTGGTAGGCGGTGATCTTCTTCTCCCGCTCAGTGATGATCCGGTTCTTGCGGCGCGGACCGCCGATCACCCGGTCGACCGCCTCCTCCAGCTCGACGCCGGTGATGATCTGACCGTTCTCCCTGGCGGTGAGCAGCGCTGACTCGTTGATGACGTTGGCCAGGTCGGCTCCGGAGAAGCCGACGGTGCGCTTGGCCAGCCCCTCCAAGTCGACGTCGGGGCCCAACGGCTTGCCCTTGGAGTGCACCTCAAGGATCGCGCGACGGCCACGGATGTCCGGCGCGGCGACCGGAATCTGCCGGTCGAAGCGGCCCGGCCGCAGCAACGCCGGGTCCAGGATGTCGGGGCGGTTGGTCGCGGCGATGAGGATGATGCCGCCGCGGGCGTCGAAGCCGTCCATCTCGACCAGCAGTTGGTTGAGAGTCTGCTCGCGCTCGTCGTGCCCGCCGCCGAGCCCGGCACCACGCTGCCGGCCCACCGCGTCGATCTCGTCGACGAAGATGATGCACGGTGCGTTCTGCTTGGCTTGCTCGAACAGGTCCCGCACCCTGGACGCGCCGACGCCGACGAACATCTCCACGAAGTCCGAACCGGAGATCGAGTAGAACGGCACGCCCGCCTCGCCGGCCACGGCACGGGCCAACAGTGTCTTGCCGGTGCCGGGCGGACCGTAGAGCAGCACGCCCTTGGGAATCTTGGCGCCGAGCGCCTGGTAGCGGCTGGGATTGGCGAGGAAGTCCTTGATCTCCTCCAGTTCCTCGACGGCCTCTTCGGCACCCGCAACGTCGGAGAAGGTGGTCTTGGGCATGTCCTTGGTCAGCTGCTTGGCCTTGGACTTACCGAAGTTGAGCACCCGGTTTCCGCCACCCTGGGCGTTGTTCATCATCCACAGCAGCAGCAGAAGCAGCAGACCCAGCGGGATGAGGTAGATCAGCACCTGGAACAACAGGGACTGTTGGGTGACCTTGGTGTCCCAGCCGTCCGCGACCTGCGATTCGCGCAGCGCCGCGGCGATCTCGTCGGTGCTCTGCGCCGGGTACTGGGTGAGCACCTGGGTGCCCTCGATGCCCTGGACCGGTTGGACCAGGGTGAGGCGGAGCCGCTGCTCCTTGTCCTCAAGCGTGGCCTGCTTGACGTTGCGCGTGGTGAGCTGCTCCAACGCCTGCGAGGTGGTGACCTTGCTGTACCCGCGGGTGTCGTCGAGCAGGAAGCCGAATGCGAAGTACAGCAGCAACCCGACCACGACCCACAGCAACGGGTTGCGGAGTAATTTCTTGCGGTCCATTCGGCTACGGCCCTCGGCGGCCTCAACCCTCCTGAGCTGACGTCGGGCGGTGGTGACCCACCGTCAAAACACTGCCCGACAGGGGAGCACTCCGTTCGATCCACGTTCGCGTTCGATCCACGTTAGCGTTCGATCCACGCTAGTTCACCTCACCCTACCGGGCGGGCCCGCCCGCCGGTCCCGGACGAACCGGAGCCGATGCCGCATCAACGGCGGGGCCCCCCGCTGTGTTCCCCTGGGTGCCCAGGGTTACACCCAGACCTACCGGCGTACACCACTGAAGGACACGCGGAAAACCGCTAGTTGGTGTAGACCTTGGGATCGAGAGTGCCGATGTAGGGCAGGTCGCGGTAGCGCTCGCCGTAGTCCAAACCGTAACCGACGACGAACTCGTTGGGGATATCGAAACCGATGTAGCGCACCGGCACGTCGATCGTGACCGCGTCCGGCTTGCGCAGCAGCGTGCACACCTGCAAGGAAGCAGGGTGCCGGGCCGCCAGGTTTCGCAGCAGGTAGGACAGCGTCAAGCCCGAGTCGATGATGTCCTCCACGATCAGCACGTCGCGACCGGCGATATCGCGGTCAAGATCTTTGAGGATTCGTACGACACCTGAGGACGAGGTCGCCGAACCATACGACGCCACCGCCATGAACTCCAGCTGCACCGGGATCGGCAGCGCCCGGGCGAAGTCGGTCATGAACATCACCGCACCCTTGAGCACGCCGATGAGCAGCAGGTCGCCCGTGCCGTGCTCGGCCT
>JBOHFU010000087.1:0-9955 GCA_050699675.1 Pseudonocardiaceae bacterium | reverse complement strand
GGACCGGATGCCGCAGCGGCGCACCGTGGCCACCGCGTTCCTCGGGCTGGTGCCCTGCGTGGCCGATCCCGCGCTGCCACCCGACACGGCATGGCACCCGGTGGCGGATGCCCTGCGAGGGTCGCCGAGCACTGCGTTTGACCACGGTCCGATCGTGCGTCGCGCCCGCGACCGGCTACGCGCCAAGCTCTCCTACACCAATCTCGGGTTCGCGCTGGCGCCACCGGAGTTCACCGTCTCAGCGCTGCGTGAGCTCTACTCCGCCGCACTGGGTCACCGGGTGTCGGCGACCAACCTGCAGCGAGTGCTGGCCCGCCGCGGGGTACTGATCTCCACCGGCGACACCGCCGCGCCAGGACCGTCGGGCGGCCGGCCCGCTGCGCTGTACCGCTTCGCCGAGCGCGGTATGCGGGTCACCGACCCCTTCGCGGTGCTGCGACCACCAGAATCGCGGCACCCTGGCCCGGGTGTACTTGCCCAACCAGCGGATCCAGGCGCAGCGCCGTAACGTTATGTCGTGGCCGAGACACTCCCGCTGTTCCCGCTGGGCGCTGTGCTGCTGCCCGGGGCGTCGCTCCCACTGCACATCTTCGAGCCCCGTTACCGCCAGTTGACCGTCGACCTGGTGACCGGAGCCGTACCCGGCCGCAGCTTCGGCGTGATCGCGGTGAAGCAGTGTCTGGACTCCGTAGAGACGACGCACGACATCGGATGCAGTGCGGTGCTGCGGGAGGCGCGCCGGCTCCCCGACGGTCGCTTCGACATCGTCACCCGCGGCGGGAAGCGGTTCCGGCTGCTCGACATCGACGAGACGTCGTCGCCCTACCTGGTCGGCAGTGTCGAGTGGGTGCCAGATGACGACCCACCGGACGACGACGTGCTGCTGCTGCCGATGCTGGCCCGCTCGGCTCGGGAAGCCCACCGCCGGTACTGCTCCGCAGCGTGGCAGCACGGAGACTGGGACGAGCCTGCCGCCGACGTCGACGCCGCAGCGCTTTCGCACCTACTCGCCGCGGACTGCCTGCTCACCCTGGAGGACCGGCAGGCATTGCTCGAGGAACGTGACCCGGCTGATCGACTACGCCTAGTGCGCACCCTGCTGGTCCGGGAGGCAGCGTTTCTGCGGACGCTGCGCGCAGTGCCGGTCCCGCTGAACCAGTTCGCCGTGCAGCCCAGCCGCAACTGACCCGTGAGTGCGAAACGGTGTTATAGCACTCACGGGCACTCACGACCCAGATCGTCGGCCCTGTTCCAGGCAGTCGTGATGCAGTAGGTGACGACCGCTCCGAAGGGCTGCGCGATCACCACCCAGCTCGATTCGATGACGGGAGCGCGTGGGAACGCCAGGCCGGTGCTGGCCAGATCGGGATAGTGGGCAGCGGCCAGCCACAGCCCGACGCGCATCGCCAGCCACGCCGCGAGCAGCGAGCCGAGCATCGCGGCGACCAGCACCACCGGGCCACGGCGCTGCCGCAACAGCCACAGCGCCGCCCCGGTGAGCACCCCGGCGGCCAGCCCGAGCAGCAGGAAGGTGGCCATGTCGTCGAAGCGGTGCTCGCTCTGACCGACGATGGGCAGCACGCCGCCCGGCCCGGTAGCGCGGACGGAGAGCACGACGAACTCCGGCGGCGCGAGCCGAGACCACAGCCAGCCCAGCGGCAGGCCCGACGCAGCCACCGCGCACAACACGACCAGCGCGGGCACCAAGTCGGCGCAGATGACCACACCGAGCTGAGACGGCGAGGACAAGTCACCTGGCTCGGGAGCCGCCGGCGCCCGCTGCGCAGCGGTCATACCAGCCTCTGGTCGCGGCCAACCGCACCATGTGCACTGCACCGCGCCGACCAGTCCGACGGCGTCACCTGCACCACCATCCGGCGCGCGCACTGCGGGCAGAAGCGGGGCGGGTCGTAGGCAGTCCGCGCGTGGCAACCAGCGTGGTCGCCGTCGCTGTCGGGACGGCCGCAGCGCATGCAGTAAGTCACCGCCGAACCCCTATAGCGTCTCGTTCAGTGCCTTGATCGGCATGCGCAGCCCGGTGAGCATCTCCAGGTCCGCCTGCGCGGGCCGGCCGAGGTTGGTCAGGTAGTTGCCCACGATGATCGCGTTGATACCGCTGAGCATGCCACGTTCGGCGCCCAGATCTCCGAGGGTGAGCTCACGGCCACCGGCGAAGCGCAGCACCGTGTGCGGCAGCGCGAGCCGGAACGCCGCGACGGTCCGCAGCGCGTCGGTGCCCTCGATCACGTCGTAGTCCTCGTAGGGGGTGCCGGGCTGCGGGATGAGGAAGTTCATCGGCACCTCGTCGGGGGCCAGTGCGGCTAGCTGCGCGGCGAACTCGGCGCGCTGGGACACCGTCTCCCCCAGGCCGATGATGCCGCCGCAGCAGACCTCCATCCCGGCGGCGCGCACCATCCGCAGCGTCTCGAAACGCTCCTCCCAGGTGTGCGTGGTCACCACGGCCGGGAAATGTGAGCGGGCGGTCTCCAGGTTGTGGTTGTAGCGGTGCACGCCGATCGCGGCCAGCTCGTCCACCTGTTCCTGGGTGAGCATCCCCAGCGAGCAGGCGACGTTGATCTGCGCGGTCTCCGGTTGCGCACGGATCGCCTCGACGCCGGCCTTCACCTGGGACATCAGCCGGCGGTCCGGTCCGCGCACCGCGGCGACGATGCAGAACTCGGTCGCGCCGGTGGCGGCGGTCTGCTTGGCGGCCGCGACCAGACCGGGGATGTCCAGCCACACCGCGCGCACCGGCGAGGTGAACTGGCCGGACTGCGAGCAGAAGTGGCAGTCCTCCGGGCAGCCGCCGGTCTTGACGCTGACAATGCCCTCGACCTCGACCTCCGGGCCACACCAGCGCATCCGCACCTCGTGGGCCAGCGCGAGCAGCTCTTCCAACCGGTCATCTGGCAGCTGCAGCACCGCGAGGACCTGCTGCTCCGACAGTCCTTCGCCACGCTCAAGCACCTGCTCGCGAGCGACGGCCAGCACGTCGACCTGCGGCCGGATCACGGGTTGCTCCTCTCGACGGGGGGCTGCCCGGCCAGTCTGCCGCATTCGCTACAAGGGGGACGCGATCACCTGCGAACAGCACGGACTACGGCTCCGAGGACGGCCGGCCAGCCTCCGTGGGCGTGCCGCTTACTTGAGGGCCGAACCGCACCGCCTGTGATGGAGACTTTTGTCCTTTGAGGAGACCACTGCACTTGCACTATCCTGCGGGCTAGCCGCCTGCAGGGACGTTATCTCGCCAGGAGTTGATGTCAAAGCGGGGCTGGTCGCCGGAGATCTGAGTGCTGAGCCTATCCACGAGTTCCTCCGAGAAGCTCCAAAGCGCCGCGACATAACGCCGGTAGAGGTGCCGATCGATAATTACCTCCTCGCCGATATCCCTCCAAGGCCCCTCGCCCACCGCGTCCAGCGCCTTCTGGTCGATACGGCCCATCCGATGCAACAGAACGTTTCTGATCTCACCGAGCTCGTTCAGCGTGTTCCGCAGGTCGTGAGGCAGCGGACGGGCCCCCGCGCCGAAGTAGACGCGGCGAAGAGCATCTTCCCAGCGATCCACTGTAGGCATACCTTTACTGAAGTTCATCACCGGTAAGTCCGGAAGGAATTTTTTAACAACAGTCCGCACAACCTTTACTATTGCATCGCGAGTGTCGTCGCTAATTGGCGCTCCCATGGCATGCGCCGCCTTGCTGTGTTGGCTGATTATCTGACGGATACGATTTTGCAGCCGCTTATCCTCCTGGTCTCGGTGCTCGACCACCGGCTGCCGTAGGGTTTTGCAGAGCGCCTCGACGTAGCCCTCGACGACACCGAACAAATCAATGATGGTCATCGCGTTCAGCTGGTTCTGCACGGCAGTGTGATCAATAGTCTCCTGCGCCGAGATAGCCCGAAGCCCCGCCATCAATATAGACCTGACCTCAACCGCACGAAGACGCAACCGGTTCAGTTCCTGGGGGCTGGCCTGACTGACGTTCGGCACTTCAGCGGCACTGGATGTACTCATGGCGGTACCAGGTTGCCACCGGTCGCACGGGGCCGAGGGGCCAGGGTGTGCGCTCAGCCCTACTCGGTGTCAGGCCCCTGCGCTGGAACCGTCCCGCATCCATTCCCTTCATCCGACAGATGGCGGAAGTCCGCACCTGGAGACCACCGCGCCCCAGCTATGAGACGAGTGCCAGGCCCTCGTACTCCGCGAAGTCGGCGAAATCCTTGAGGTTGAGGGTGGCGAGCGGCAGCTCACGCACCAGGCAGCAGGCGGCGATCCAGGTGTCGTTTGCAGGCCGCGGTCGCCCCCGCAGCTGGGCGTGGGCCTGCAGTCCGCCCCATGCGGTCGCGACGCTCGCGCTGTAAGGGAGCACAACGACCCGCGACAGGAATGCTTGCATCCCGGCCATCCGCTGCGGTCCCCACCGCCGGATAAGAGTCTACTTCCGCAGCTCGCCCACGGTCACGAACGTGACGGCGAGGGACCGGCCAGTCAGATGCCGGGCCATGGCGTCAGGAACACGTTGACGCAGCACCGCCGAGGCCACGTCGGTGTCGAGGACGACGAAGCTCATGCGGCGTCGGACCGCCGCGAGGAGTAGAGATCGGCAAGGAAGTCCTGGTATTCCTGCTCGGACTCCCAGAGCTCGGGTTGCGCGAGCTCGTCGAGCGACGCGATCGGACCCACGCCCTGTCGACGGGCGAGTTCCTCGATCGGCACGTTTTCGTCCCCCGGCCAGTACTCCGACTGCTCAGTCGTCGAGGTCACCGGGACCACCTCCGTTTCCGTCGAGCTTGATTGTCCCACCCCGAGGCGCCCGCTGACTTCGCGGACCTGGCTCCACTTCTCATCCTGATCGGACTCGACCATTGAGCGCTCAGTCGCCCGCGGCTTCCTTGATGTCCTCGATCCAGTAGGCGATGTCCCCCACCCGGGCACTCACGATCTCAGCCTGCTCAGGTGAGATCACTATGTGCCTGCCCTCCGAGTCGGTAATCGTCACGTCGGGCATCCGCAGGGTGACGGTGACCGGCCCCTTGCCGCCATGCGCCGGAATCTCCCAGGTCTTCTCGACCACAGTCTCGCTCATAACCTTGCGCTCGGCGTCCACAATATCCATGCCGGAAACCGTCAACCGTTGCACATACTGCAAGCAATGACACGATCGAGTGATTTGATCAGGGCGACGTGTGCAGCATAGTTCACGCCATGCCCGCCGGTAACTCGCACACCTCGGTCCGATCCCGCCAAGCCGCCGCCGAGCTGCGCACGTTACGGGAGCAGGCGGGGCTGTCCAGCGCGGAGGTCGCCAAGCGCCTGGGCATGTCACCCAGCAAGATCAGCCGGATCGAGACCGGCATCAGCGGCTTGCAGATCGAGGACGTCGCCGCGCTGCTGGGCCTCTACCAGGTACCCGCCTCCACCCGCGACGAGCTGCTCGACCTGGTCCGCCGCTCCGAGGAACGCGGCTGGTGGACCCGCCAACCCGGGCTGCCCCAGCTCTGGCGCAGCCTGATCGACTTCGAAGCCAAGGCCACCCGCATACAGAACTACGAGGCACTGTTCGTGCCGGGGCTGCTGCAGACCGCCGAGTACGCGCGGACGATCATCCAGGGCGTCGCCCCCACCGTCTCCGAGGTTGAACTGGATAACCTGGTGGCTGCGCGGATGGCCCGCCAGGCGGTGCTGACCCGGGCCAGCGCGCCACAGTTCTTCGCGCTGGTGGACGAGGGTGCGCTGCGCCGCCCGATCGGCGAGCCGGGGGTGATGCACCGGCAGCTGCATCACCTGCTCGGCGCGGCGGAACAACCCCACGTGACGCTGCGGGTGGTGCCGCTGGCGGCCGGCGCGCACGCCGGGCTGCGTGGGCCGTTCGTGATCCTGGAGTTCGCCGAGGAACCTGCGCTGGTCTTCCTGGAGAACCACAGCACCGTGCTGTTCTTGGAGGAAGAGGCTGATCTGGCCGCCTACCGGGTGGCGCTGGGGAGTATCCTGCACGCATCCCTTGCACCCGCTGCAACGGCGGAGCTGATCGACCAGATCGCCGCCGAGTTCGGCTGAGCCGGCGGGCCGCGCCGGGCCGCATGACCCATTGGAGAGGAGCCCGGGATGCCTGCGCTGGACCTCAGCGGCGCCCGCTGGCGCAAGAGCAGCCGCAGCAGCGATCAACCCAACTGCGTCGAAGTGGCCTTCGCCGGCCCGGTGGTCGCGATCCGCGACTCCAAGAAACCGGCCGGCGGCGTGCTGGCCGTCCCCCCACACGCCTGGACCGCCTTCACGACCGCGCTGCGCCAACACGAGTTCGGCTGAGCGGGCAGCCGGCCGGAGAACTCCGCCTCGCGTTCAGCCCGGCGTCCGCGCCACTGTGGCCGCGAGCAGTCCCACGCTGTTGGCCCCGAGGTGCAGCCCGATCGGGGCCAGCAGGCTGCCGCTGCGCTGTCGAAGCCAGCCTAAGACCGCCCCACCCATCCCGGTTAGGACAACGACCCCGGCCAGCGATGCGCCCTGCAGGACCGGTGACACGCCGGGCCTCGCAGTTCGCAAGGCCGAACCGAGGTGCCACAACCCGAAGACCACTGAGGTGATCGCGAGAGCGGATCGAACCGGCAGTACCCGCGACGCGATCGCGAGCAGGACACCGCGGAAGGCGACTTCCTCGCACAGGACGGTGCCCAGAGGGATCAGCAACAAGGCGCGAACCAGAAGCTGACCCGTGGACATTCCCTCGACCCGGTGGGCTTCCAGCACGGCCCGAAACGCCGGAAATCCCAGTGCCACGCCATAGCCGGCGGTGACCGCCACGAGGGATGCTCCACCCCACCGGATCCCCGCCCGCCAGGTCGAACGGCGGACCCCGAGTTCCCCCCAGGTGAGCCCGGCCCAGCGGGCCGCTAGCACCAGAGCGAGGATCGCGCTGAGGTTGGCGACGGTCCGTACCCCTGTGCCCGTCGGCAGGCGCGGAACGACGAGGGTGCTCCACGCCAGCAGGACACTGGACGTCCCGGCGAGGGGCAGCCAGCGCCTACTGGCAAGGCGCCGGATCACGGAGCGACAATGCGCTCGACGCGCACAGTGTCGGCGTCGGTCCAGCCGCCCGGAGCCGCGACCGCGACCCAGCCCCCCAGGACCAGGTTGGCGTAGTTGTGTCCGTGCCCGTCGGGAACGGACTGGGAGTGAACCATATCGGCGGTGACCTGCCAGAAGGTCACGAAGGGGTACCAGCTCATGGCCGGCGAGACGTCGACGCCGCGGGGTTCGACCAGCCAGTCGGGACGGCGGAACAGCAGCGCTGGGGACCACCACACGATCGGGTCGGACGGATGCTGCAGGTACAGCACCCGCGGCGCCATCCAGGGAGTAGGCGGCCGGGTCAGGGCGGCGACGTCGCCTGCGAACCTGACCACCAGGCCGCTGGCGTGCACTGGCTCGACCTGCGAAGTGCCGGGATCGCGCCGCTGCACCAGCGCGCTCCAGACCCGGTTGGAGTTCGGTGGCCCTACCCAGAGCACCCCGTCGACTTGGGCCCGGATGTCGGCAAGGGAGGTGAAGGCGGCCTCCGAACCTTGTGACCCGAGGCTCTCGCCGTACACGAGCAGCCGGGGACGTCGCTCTGGCGGCGCCTGAACCAGACGGGCGTGGACGGTGTCGAAGAGCAGCCGACCGGCCTCCTCGGCGCGGGGGCGGTCGACGACGAACGACAGCCAGCTCGGCAGGTAGGAGTACTGGGTCGCCACGATCGCGGTGTCGCCCCTGTACATCAGCTCCAAGCTCTCCGCCGCCGCGGCGTTGATCCAGCCCGTCCCCGTCGTGGTGACCACCACCAGAACCGACCGATCAAAAGCGCCAGCACGCTCCAATTCGGCCACCGCGAGGTCGGCGCGCTACTGCGGACTCGGTGCGCTGGCGAGGCCCACGTAGGTTCGGATCGGATCCTGCGCCGTCCCTGCCCCGGCTGCGGTCAGTTGTTCGGGCGGCCGCCCGCCGGCAACGAAGCTGCGCCCCTGCCACCCGAGGGTGTCCCACGGAACGAGGGACGCGGGCGAGCCGGAGCGAGTGGCGCGCTGCGGCTGCTGCACTCCCGAGTACGTCCCGCTGTCGATCCCGCTGAATGCGGAGTCAGCCACCGACAGGGTGCGGCGCAGCACGACGTCGTTGACCACCGTGACGATCAGGAACCCGGCCAGGACGGCACCGATGACCACGGCCAGCCGCCGAGGGAGCCGCACCCAGCGGTGCAGCGAGCGAGCCACAAGGCGGGCGAACCGGCGAATGCCCCGAGCCAAGGCCAGGAGCAAGGCAGCGACCACGACCAGCAGGGGCCCAGCACGCGACCACCCGGTGGTCGTGGTCTGCTCCATCCCCATCAACGCCGTGATCTGCCGCTGCCACCCCGCCGCGATCACGAGCATTGCCCCCAGTGCCACCGGTACCAGGATCAGCAGGACCACCCAGGCCGAAGCAGGCACCCACCGAGGCAAGCGACGGCGGACGCGGTCCGACACGCGCCGCCACCGGGCCGACCGCCCCAGCATCCAGACGAGGATCACACCGACCCCATAGCCCACTGCTGCGGAGATACCCGAGACGACGCCCTGGAACACCCAGTCCCGGGGTACCAACGACGGCGTCATGGCTAGCACCGCGAACGCCGTTCCGACAGCCAGCCCCACGGGATGCAGGCGCAGCCACCGACGGCCGGGCCGGTCGAGCAGACCGGGCTGCGGGACACCCGGCGAGATCGCGGACGATTCTCCCCGGGCCATAACATCCCCGTT
Source organism: Pseudonocardiaceae bacterium (assembly GCA_050699675.1). GTDB lineage: Bacteria > Actinomycetota > Actinomycetes > Mycobacteriales > Pseudonocardiaceae. The sequence goes on along the minus strand of JBOHFU010000087.1, from coordinate 1,180 downwards.
CGGCCGCGCGACTCCCCCAAGGATCGGATGGCGTCCGGCGGCCGCAGGGGCTCGTCGCGGAGTCTACCTGACCCTGCCTAGCTAGGTGAACCACCGGTGCACCGTCGCCACCTCGCCCTCCTCGCTGGTATCGCAGAAGCACCGCCGCCATCCACCTGCTCGGACGCCGCGACATCACCCAAACCACCCGCTGGGCCACCCGCTTCATGCACCGCTCCTTCAAGATCTTCGACCTCATATCATGATCTTGGAACGCCCGTGCTTCCGTAGGTGGTCCCGCATCGCTTCAACGCCAGCAATAGCACGCGGGAAGAGCGGCCTTTCTCACCGAGGTGCTCAGGGCGGGCTAACGACCTTCAAGGCAAGTCAGCGGAACCGGGGTTTCTTCATCAGGGCCTCACTTTCGAGCTTGTGCACCCGCTCGTCGTGCCCGATCTGCCGAAACACGTCCCCGAGTGAGGCGAAGTGGCCGAACTCGTCAGCGAACGAGGATTCGAATGGTGTGCTGTCCCAGTCAGGGTTCTCGGCGACCATGGTCATGTATTCGTGTTCGGCGTGGTCTTCGAAGTCCGCATTGAGACGATATGACCAGCTCGGGTTCACCACGAAGAGCAACCATGACAACTGATAATAGACGAATGCGATCGCCTGCGGTAACCAGAAGAACTTGATCTGCGACTGTCGCTGGCCGGACCTGGCGATCAGCTCTTCGATGATGAGCAGGTGGTACATCTCATTGTCTTGCTGCGCCCGGGACGTGGCAACACGCTCGTGTATGCGCCGGGCCATACCTGTGTCCTCATGCACATGGGTGATGGCGATGAAGGCGACCTGTTCCCAGGCCATGTAAGGAACGCGTGCGATCAACTCGAGGACCTTGAACTTGCTCAGCGTGAGAGGCTTGCCGTACACCATGTCGAGCGACCTGAACAGGATCCGCGCGGCAATTCCGTACCGGCGCCGAGGCCCCTCCAGGGTCTCGGCCTGGGCCCGTCGCAGCTCATCGTGCGTGAGCCGGGGCGGTCGCCCAGGTACGGCCGCGCTCGTTGTCCCCTCGTCAGCCATCGCATTTCTCCCATGCTGCCCCGGCCCGAGCCACCGAATCCGTTCGACCTCAACGTTGGAAGCAGGCTAACGGGTTGGCAGCAGGAGTGTCACGGGATCAACGGGCGGGGGCGAC
>JBOHFU010000086.1:0-9976 GCA_050699675.1 Pseudonocardiaceae bacterium | reverse complement strand
CTGGAGGTTCTTCCGTGGAGATCAAGATCGGCGTCGCGGACAGCCCTCGCGAGCTGACGGTGTCCACTGCGGACTCGCCGGACCAGGTGGAGGCGCTGGTCACCGAGGCGCTGCAGAACACCCAGGGACTGCTGACCCTGGTCGACGACAAGGGCAGGCGATACATGGTGCCCGCGTCGAGGGTCGCCTACGTCGAGATCGGGCCGGCGGACAGTCGCCGGGTCGGCTTCTCGGTGGGCGGTTGAGCCCTGGCCTGAACCCCGGTCTCTTCGCCCCCAGGTCGTGAGTCGAACCCGCGGTTGCGCGCGGAATGATCCATTAGGCTCGTGGGGTGTCCCGGGTGCTGGTAGTGGAGGACGACGAGACCATCGGCAGCGTGCTGGATTCCAGCCTGCGTGCACACGGGCACCACGTGGTGTGGCAGCGCACCGGTCGTCGCGCGCTGCGCGTGGCGTCGGAGACGGATTTCGATCTGGTGCTCCTGGACCTTGGGCTGCCAGACCTGGACGGCGTCGAAGTGTGCCGGCAGTTGAGGGCCAGCAATCCAACGACGGTGCTGGTGATCCTCACGGCTCGAACCGAGGAGATGGACGTCGTCGTTGGTCTCGAGGCGGGTGCGGACGACTACCTGACCAAGCCGGTGCGGCTGGCCGAGCTGCTGGCCCGGGTCCGAGCGCACCTGCGCCGGGTGGCGCCGGCTACGCCGGGCGCTCAGCCGTTGCTTGCGGTCGCAGACCTGCTGGTGGACACCGGTAGCCGGCGGGCGACCATCGCAGGACGGGAGATGCCGCTGCGAGCCAAGGAGTTCGACCTCCTCGCTCGCCTAGCGGCAGCGCCGGAGGTGGCGATCAGCCGGGAGACCCTGATGGCTGACGTGTGGGACGAGAACTGGTTCGGTCCGACCAAGACTCTCGATGTGCACGTGGCCGCACTGCGTCGCAAGCTGGCCGGGATGGCCAAGCTTGGCTCGGTACCACGGATCGTGACCCTGCGCGGGCACGGGTACCGGCTGGAGGTGCCGGAGAGCTGAGGCTGCCCCGCGCACGAGCCGAGGGCTCAGCGTGAGTTATTGCCACCTTCCTGGAACCCCGGCCGGGATGGCCGGTCGATCTCGAACGGGCGCATGTCACCCGTCACGGTGTTGCCGATCACGGCGCAGTCGGTGGAACCCATGCCAAGTTGCACCGCGCGGGAGCTGGGCCCGGAGAAGCTGTTGTCTCGCACAATGACGTGGGGAAAGTTCTCCAGCAACACTGCCTGTGAACCGTTCACCGAGCAGGTGTTGTTCTCGAAGATGATCGCGGTCTGCCCCGCCGGAGAGCTTTGTGCACCGCCCTCCTTTGCGGTCGCGATCAGGCACTGGACATCGACGTTCGTGCAGATGTTGTCGGCGATGACGATGTCGTAGGTGGGTGGGTCGCTGGCGGTGTTGAAGGTCTGGAAGCAGTCGGTGTGCGGACCCCCCCGGGGGTCGTCGGTGTAGCCGGACGCCTTGATGTCCTTGATCGTGTTTCCGGTCAACCGGTGACCGACTCCGAAAAACCGGATGCCGTCAGCGTCGCCCTGAGTGCGCAGTACCGACTCGCTGACCGTGTTGTTCCGGACGGTGATCTGCTGGCCGGCGAGGTAGATCCCGGTTCCGTCGGCACGCGCAACGGTGTTCGACTCAATGAGGGTGTCCACGCAGCTGGTGCAGACGAGGCCGTCCTTGGCGGCGTTGTAGATCACATTGTTGCGGGCAACGAGTCCCCGACCCGTCATCGTCAGGCCATCCCCATCGCGCAGCGTCAGTCCCTCGATGACGATGTAGTCGGCCTCGACGTTCATGCTTCGCATGGTCGCGCCATCGGCGACGATGGTGATCGGCTGCTGAGGCGTTCCGGAGGCCGTCACCTCCAGCTCAGCATCGTGGAGACCATCGCCGCTCAGGCACACCCTGCTGCCTGGCTGGGCCTGCGCCAAGGCCGCGCTGGCCTGCTCGGGCTCGATGATCCGATCGGCGCAGTCCGCCGGGAGCGGGCCGACCTGGTTGGAGGGCGGCGGGCCGCCGGGAGGTGGAGCGTCGGGGGCCGCCGTACAACCGCTGACGATCAATACCAGTCCGATGAGCGTGGCGGCTACGCAGCGGGCGACCGCATACCGGGCGGTCACCGCCGTCCCCCACCGCGCAGCAGCCGAATCGCCATTGCAACGACCTTACCCCGGTGGCGTGGCAGCCGCAGACACCGGGAGGTGCACCAGTGAGCTGGTCGCTCCTGGGACCGGCACGAGGCTGGCTCTGGTTATCCGCTGATCCGAGATCGGTTAGCTGTCGGCAAAATCCGGCGGCTGAACGGAGCCGACCTTGCCCACGCATGCTGTGCTGGTAGGACACACTGTGCTGGTAGGAGACACTGTGAGGAGAACACTGGCACCGGCACGTGGCTATTGGATCGAGAGGGGACGGGTCTCGTGCGGACTCGGATCGTCGGCCTCGCCGTGCTCGCCGCTGTGCTCGCCATCGGCCTGTTCGGGGTGCCGCTGGCCGCCGGCGCGCTAAAGTACGCGTTGTCCGACGAGCGAACAACGCTGCTGCGAACGGCCGACGCTGCCGCAGCGGCCGTTACGGCAGACATCCTCCGCGGCAACTTGCCGAACGATCTTCCCACCCCGGAGGGTGAGACCCGCCTCGCGGTCTATGTGGACCGCGGCCTGCGCATCCTGGGCACCGGGCCGCAGGGCGGGGACGCCATGGTTAATAGTGCCCTGCGCGGCGAGATCGACACCGGGGACGTCGCCGGTGATCTGGTGGTGGCCGTGCCGGTGACCCATGACAGCGATGTGATCGGCGCTGTGCGCGCCGCCAGCCCGCGCAGTGCCGTCTACCGGGAGGTCGCGCTGGTATGGCTGGCTATGCTCGGCCTGGCCGCGCTGGCAATCGGGACGGTCTGGTTGGTCGCCCGCCGCCAGGCTCGGCGGCTGGCGGGTCCGCTTGAGGAGCTCTCCGACGCGGCCCGCCGTCTCGGTGACGGTGACTTCAGCGTCCGAACCGAACCGGTGGACATTCCCGAGATCGACGCTGTCGGAACGGCGCTGAACAGCACCGCTGGGCGTCTCGACGACATGCTCGCGCGGGAACGGGCGTTCTCCGCTGACGCCTCCCACCAGCTCCGTACTCCGCTGACCGGATTGCGGCTCCGGCTCGAAGCGGCGCTGGACCGGCCAGGGCAGGATCTACGGCACGCAATCACCGCCGGAATCGACGCCGCGGACCGGCTCGAGCAGACCATCGAGGAACTGCTTGCGCTGGCCAGGGACACCCGCAGCGCCAACGCCGCGCCGCTGGACATCCCCGGCCTGCTTGACGAGATCGAGCGGGGCTGGCATGACCGGCTGGCCGCCCAGGACCGCAAACTCCGGGTGGCGGTGGACGCAGCGGCCCCGGTGTCACTCGCCTCGACCGCGGCTGTGCGGCAGGTGCTCACGGTGCTGCTGGACAACGCTGCCACCCACGGTTCGGGCACGGTATCTGTGGCGGTGCGCAATGCCGCTGACGCGCTGGCCATCGACGTCTCCGACGAGGGCATCGGCATCACGGCGGCCGAACCGGAGCTGTTCACCCGGCGATCGCGCCTCGCCGACGGGCACGGGATCGGGCTCGCGCTGGCCCGTAGCCTGGCCGAGGCGGAAGGTGGCAGGCTCCGGCTGACCCGTCCCGCTCCTCCTACCTTCACGCTCCTGGTGCCTGCCCAGGGGTAACGAGCCCCGAGCCACCGAGACGGACTCAATGGGCGGGGGAGGGCTGTAGCGGGAAGCCGGCGAGGCCTTTCCAGGCCAGTGATGCGGTCAGCGCGACTGCCTCTTCCTTGGGTACCTCGTGCCGGCGCGTGAGCCAGTATCTGGCACTGTGCTCGCTGATCCCGACGACGCCGACCGCAACCAGCCAGGCGTGGTCGGTGTTCAGCCCCGCATCCGCCGCTACGGCCTGCGCGATGGCCTCCACGCAGACGGTGTTCGCCTGCTCCACAACAGCTTGCACGGCGGGCTGATTTCGCAGGTCAGACTCGAAGACCAGCCGGAACGCCTCACCGTCACCATCGACGAAGTCGAAGTAGGCCCCGACCGCGTTGCGAACCCGCTGCCAGTTGTCCTGGGTCTCCTCGATCGCCCCCAGGACCCGGCGGACCAGCTCGTCGGTGTGGCGCTTCAGCAACGCCAGATACAGCTCAAGTTTGCCGGGAAAGTGCTGGTAAAGCACCGGCTTGCTGACCCCGGCACGCTCGGCGATGTCGTCCATGACGGTGGCATGGTACCCATTGTTGACAAAGACGTCGGTCGCCGCCGCGAGTAGTTGAGCGCGCCGCTCATCCCGGGGCATCCGCACCCCGCGAGGCGCGGCGTCGGCCCGGGTCGGCGCCGTCTCGGTCATCGGCCTCCTCCACCGTCACGCCTGATCGGCTTGACCCTACTCGCCGGTATTCCAGTGATGCGCGAAGCACGCACGGGCGGCTGTGCGATCCTTGCGCGGTGATCCGCCCGACGCGAGCCGATCCTGCGGGCCGCGCGCCCGCCGGTGGCCGCCCCCGACCGGCGGTCCCCAGCCGACCTGCCGGGCGGCGCCGCGACGATGACCGGATCCCGGGGCGACGCCTGGAGAGGTATGGCGGCTCGCGCATCGCCGACGACGAGCCGCTGGCCGCGTCCTGGGATCCGAGGCCCGAGCCGGTATCGGGGCACGGTGGTTCCGGGCACGGTGGTCCCGGGCACCGTGGTCCCGGGCACCGTGGTTCCCCACGCCGTGGCGCCGGGCGCCTGGCCCGTGCGGTGTCCACCTATGGCTGGCGGGTCTATGCGCTGCCGGTCCTTGTGGTGCTCACCGTGTTGGCGGTGCTTGACGCAGCCAGATCGGCGGCCGTGCAGCCGTCGAACCAGGCCAGCACGTCCGGCCCCGCGCAGAACCCGCTGATTCCCAACCCGTTGGGCGGACCAGGCTTCGAAGCAGCCAAGGTATCCGCCGAGCTGCCCGGTGGCGGGCCGTTCACCGTTCAGGGCGCGGGCACCTGGCGGGTGGTCCCCGGTGCCGGCGCGGCTTTCGGGACGGGCCAGCTGTTCACCTACACCGTCGAGGTCGAGGATGGAGTCGAGCTCGAAGGTGGTCCGGCGGGTTTCGCCACCACAGTGGACAGCACGCTGAACAACCCGAAGAGCTGGATCGGCAGCGGCCGTTACCGTTTCCAGCGGATTGATGACAGCCGGGCGGCGACCATGCGGATCAGCCTCACGTCGCAGCTGACCACCCGCGGGCTGTGCGGATTCCGGATCCCCTTCGACGCTTCCTGCTGGAAACCTGAGGACCGTCGGGTAGTGATCAACACCGCCCGCTGGGCCCGCGGGGCGGTGGCCTTCCAGGGCAATGTGGTCCAGTATCAGCAGTACGTGGTCAACCACGAGGTCGGGCACGGACTGGGTTTCCAACACATCGCGTGCGAGGCGGCCGGGCGGCTGGCGCCGGTGATGATGCAGCAGACCTGGGGGGTGGCCGACGACTACCTCGCGGTGCTGGGCACCGACCAGGTCAACCCGGACGGTCTGGTATGCCAGCCAAACGCCTGGCCGTTCCCGACGGTCAACTGACCCCAGTTCGCTGACCCAACCGCGGAGCGGGACGGGAAGAGCATGCGGTCCGGGTGCGTTGCAGTCGAGCGACAGCGTTGACAGTTGAGGAGTGCGCCGATGAGCCTGCCGCCGCTGGTGGAGCCCGCCGCGGAGCTGACCAAGGAGGAGGTAGCTCGCTACAGCCGCCATCTGATCATCCCGGATGTCGGGATGGACGGTCAGAAGCGGCTGAAGAACGCGAAGGTGCTGGTGATCGGTGCTGGCGGGCTGGGCAGTCCGGCCCTGCTGTACCTGGCCGCCGCCGGCGTGGGCACGCTGGGCATCGTCGAGTTCGACGAGGTCGATGAGTCCAACCTGCAACGTCAGGTGATCCACGGTCAGTCCGACATCGGTCGGCCCAAGGGGGAGTCCGCCCGCGACTCCATCCGGGAGATCAACCCATTCGTCCAGGTGAACGTGCACCAGCTGCGGCTGGACTCGTCCAACGCGCTGGAAGTCTTCCGCGACTACGACCTCATCCTGGACGGCACCGACAACTTCGCCACCCGCTATCTGGTGAACGACGCTGCGGTGCTACTCGGCAAGCCCTACGTGTGGGGCTCGATCTTCCGCTTCGAGGGCCAGGCATCGGTGTTCTGGGCGGATGCCCCCAATGGGCAAGGACTGCAGTACCGCGACCTGTACCCGGAACCCCCACCTCCCGGGATGGTTCCGTCCTGCGCCGAGGGCGGCGTGCTGGGTGTGCTCTGCGCGTCGATCGGTTCGATCATGGTCACCGAGGCGATCAAGCTGATCACCGGAATCGGTGAGCCGCTGCTCGGCCGGCTGATGGTGTACGACGCACTGGAGATGAGCTACCGCACCATCAAGATCCGCAAGGATCCGGCAGCGGAGCCGATCACCGGGCTGATCGACTACGAGGAGTTCTGCGGCACGGTCAGTGACGCCGCTGCCGGCGCCGCAGCGGCAGCGACGATTACAGCCGGGGAGCTCAAGGAGATGATCGACTCCGGTAAGGACTTCGCCCTGATCGACGTCCGGGAGCCGCACGAGTACGAGATCGTCAAGATCCCGGGCTCCACGCTGATCCCCAAGGACCGGATCCTGTCCGGTGAGGCGTTGGCGGAGCTGCCTCAGGACAAGCCGCTGGTGCTGCACTGCAAGTCCGGGCAGCGCTCCGCCGAGGCGCTGGCCGCACTGCACAAGGCGGGCTTCCGGGACGCCGTGCACGTCGGCGGTGGAGTGCTCGCCTGGGCCAAGCAGGTCGACCCCTCCCTGCCCACGTACTGAGCAGGGTCCGGGTCGCAGTACCGGCTGGCGACCTAGCTAGCTAGAGCGCGATGAGGGCCAGGCGTGGATCCACCTTGGCGACATCGTCTGGGTCGCTCGTGAGCACCACGTGCCCCCGCTCTGCAGCGCACAGCGCCACGGAGACGTCTACGACATCGTGGTGACCGCTGCGCGCGATGAGCGTCCCCACCGCCCGCGCCGTGGGATCGTCGAGTGCCACGACGTGGACGTCCGGATCGGCCAGCAGCCGTGCGATCCGGGCCTGTCGGGGACCACCGCGCCATGCCTGCGCGACGACCCCGGCGGGCACTGCGAGGGGGATCTTGTCCGCTAAGGCGAGTTGGAGCAGGCTGCGGACTCGCTCGTCACCTCTCTCGAGCCCGATTAACGCGCCGGTGTCCAGCGTTAAGCCACCGGGTGGTGGAGTCACGTGATGAGGCCGGTGCGACGGAGCTCACGATCCGCCCACGTGCGGGCCTCTGCATCGGGTTCGCCGAGTTCGCGATCCAGCTCTGCCAGCAACTCGGCCAGCGAGTTCTCCCGCTCGGCACGGGCGAGGGCGTCCGCCACGTAGGCGGACACGCTGGGCGCGCGACCGGCGGCCACAGCACGCCGAGCGGCTGCCACCTGCTCGTCTGGAAGCGACACCGCGATTTTCATACTAGCAGCATACCGGGCAACATACTCTCGGCATACCGCTGGCAAGCGCAAGGCAGGCGTGACATTAACCTGCCGGGCTGGCGTCAGCCGCTGCGGCGGCGCGTCGAGTACTGCCGGGGGTGTACCAGCGGGGCGGGTCTGCGTCCGACGGCGGACTTACCGCTGTGCTGCGCCGATGCCCCGGATTTCCCGCTGCGGCGCTCGCGGCGGTTGGGTACCGGCGAGGCGGCATCGTCCGGTTGGTGTCGGTCCCGGGGTTCGGGTTGCTGTGTCATGAGGTCCCCTCAAGTCGACCTAGTCAGTGAGAGCCCGGCGTACGGGCTCAGTGGCCCGGACTGACGAGTCCGAGGCCGTCGCCAGCAGGAGTTCGGCGCCGCCGCTCGACGGCGGCCAGGCGCACCCGCGCTCGACGGTGTCATGGGACGGCAGCGCGGCGGGAGATCTCAGCAGATCATGGCGCTGACGCTACCGCGAACATCCCCGCGGCGCACCCTCGTTTCGCTGCAAGGGGCGGGCGGGCCTCACGCCGGGCCCGCACCACCATGTGAACGGGAGTTCTCGGCGCTGCAACAAGCAGCAACACAACGAACATAACCGGCACTTAGCGTCGCTCGTCGTACCCACCAGCTCAGGAGGCGCGATGAGCACGACCGAGATGACGGTGCCGGCCAAGCCGGCTCGCGGGGGGCGATGGATCGACCACTGGGAGCCGGAAGACCCCGACTTCTGGGAACAGACCGGTAAGAAGGTGGCGAATCGGAACCTGTGGTTTTCGATCCTCGCCGAGCACATCGGGTTCTCGATGTGGACCGTCTGGTCGGTTCTTGTGCTGTTCATGGGCCCGGCGTACGGCGTTGACCCCGCCGGCAAGTTCTTCCTGGTGGCCATGCCTGCGCTGATCGGCTCGCTGATTCGGATTCCGTACACCATGGCGCCAGCCCGGTTCGGCGGGCGCAACTGGACCATCGTCAGTGCGTTGTTGCTGCTCATCCCGACGGTCCTGGCGATCATCGTGATGGAGCCGGGCACGTCCTACACCACGTTCATGGTGGTCGCAGCACTCGGCGGCTTGGGCGGTGGCAACTTCGCCTCGTCCATGGTCAACATCAACACCTTCTACCCGGAGGGCCGCAAGGGCTGGGCGCTGGGGCTCAACGCCGGCGGCGGGAACATCGGTGTGCCCGTGGTGCAGCTAGTGGGCCTGCTGGTGATCGCGACGGTAGGCGCCGCATATCCCCGCCTGGTGCTGGCCCTCTACGTCCCGCTGATCGTGATCGCCGCCATCTGTGCCGCGCGGTACATGAACAACATCTCCTCGGTGCGCAACGACAAGGGCGCGATACGGGAAGCGGTCCGGGACTCGCAGACCTGGGTGATGTCGTTCCTCTACATCGGCACCTTCGGCTCGTTCATCGGCTACAGCTTCGCCTTCGGCCTGGTGCTGCAGACCCAATTCGGCCGCACCCCGCTGCAGGCCGCCTCCGTGGCGTTCATCGGCCCGCTGATCGGCTCGCTGATCCGCCCGGTCGGTGGTTGGATGGCGGACCGGTTCGGCGGTGCGAAAGTCACCCTCTACACCTTCGTCGGGATGGCAATCGCCACCGGTGTGGTGATCATCACCTCCGAGCAGAAGTCCCTGCCATTGTTCACGGTGGGCTTCATCACGCTGTTCGTGCTCTCCGGAATCGGCAACGGGTCGACCTATAAGATGATCCCGTCGATCTTCGCCGGCAAGGCCCGGGTGGCGATCGAAGCTGGTGAGCCCAGCCAGCCCGCGCTGATGAGGGCCCGCCGGCTGTCCGGCGCGGTGATCGGGATCGCTGGATCGATCGGTGCGCTGGGTGGGTTGCTGATCAACCTTGCCTTCCGGCAGTCCTTCCTCACCGCGCAGTCCGGGATACCCGCGTTCTGGTCCTTCCTGGCTTTCTACGGGGCGTGTGTCGTCGTCACCTACGCGGTCTATCTGCGCCGGGCACCCGTTGCGGTACCCGAGCATCCGCGACTGGCGTATGCCGGGGTGTGACGAAACAGTGCGGAAACACTGCGTTCACGTAGCGCACTCAAAATGTTAACTATGACCGGAAAGTATTTGGACGGCTGGTGAGCTGCTCTGTCATCCCGGGCGGCTCACCAGCCCGCTGCTGCATGGCAGACCGTGACCAGGGACGAGCCACTCGGCGTGGGACCGGGGATCGGTCATCCCCGCTGGGCAGGAAGGAGCAGCGTGATGCGCACTCTCGTCGTCGCTGGCCATGGCATGGTCGGGCACCGCATGGTGGAGGCATTGGTCGGCCGCGACGTCGCGCGGCAGTGGCGGATTGTGGTACTTGCCGAGGAGGGTAGGCCCGCCTACGACCGGGTCGCCCTGTCGTCTTATGTGGACACCTGGGACGCTGGCGCGCTGACCCTGCCCGCCGTCGAGGACGACCGG
>JBOHFU010000085.1:0-10028 GCA_050699675.1 Pseudonocardiaceae bacterium | reverse complement strand
CACCCGGGCCACCCGCGATCGGGCCCTGGGGACGCGACGAAACCTGGGGCAGCGGCACGGTCTGCAGCACCCGGGTGACGATGTGCTCCACCGGGACACCGTCGGCCAGCGCGTCGTAGGACAGCACGAGGCGGTGTCGCAGCACGTCGGCCGCGACGTCCACGACATCCTGCGGCAGTACGTAGTCGCGCCCACGGATCAATGCCAACGCGCGCGCCGCGGCCACGATGCCCAGGCTGGCTCGCGGGGAAGCGCCGTAGGCTACCCACCCGGCGACGTCGGACAGACCGTGCTCGGCGGGAACGCGGGTAGCGAGCACCAGCCGCACCACGTAGTCGACCAGGGCATGATGGACGAACACCCGCGCGGCGACCTCTTGCAACCGGGTCAGCTCGCCAGGGTCGAGCACCGGGTTCGGCTGGGGAGGGTGCACACCCATCCGGTAGATGATCTCCCGCTCCTCCTCGACGGTGGGGTATTCCACCTGGATCTTGAACAAGAACCGGTCCCGTTGCGCCTCGGGAAGCGGGTAGACGCCCTCGTTCTCGATCGGGTTCTGGGTGGCCAGCACGAGGAACGGTGCGGGCATCGGATAGGTCGTGCCGCCGATCGACACGTGCCGCTCGGCCATCACCTCCAGCAGCGCCGACTGCACCTTGGCCGGGGCGCGGTTGATCTCGTCGGCGAGCACGAAGTTGGCCACCACCGGCCCCAGCTCGACGTCGAACCGCTCGCGGCCCTGCCGGTAGATGCGGGTGCCGAGGATGTCGGCGGGCACCAGGTCGGGAGTGAACTGGATACGGGAGAACGAGCCGCCCACCACCCGGGCGATGGTCTCCACCGCAAGGGTCTTGGCCACGCCCGGAACGCCCTCGAGCAGCAGGTGCCCGCGGGCCAGCAAGCCGACGAGCATGCGTTCGACGAGGCGGTCCTGCCCCACGATCACACGCTGGATCTCGAAGACCGTCCGCTCGATCAGCTGGGCGTCCCTGGCGGGGGTAGCCAATCGGCCGGCGTGGGTGGACGGGCCGGGTGCCGGCGGGGGCGCACCGCTGTCGGCTTCCGTCACAGGGGTCCTCCTTGCATGCTGTTCCGGCTGGTTCGACCAGGGATTTCGGCACGCCGTTCGGGACACGGCACCTGAGGAAACCCAACCGCTGCCCCAGTGTGACGGCTGTGAAGGTGCTGACCCGGGAAGCGGACCGCAGTCAGCCCGAACAGCGATCAGCTCAGAGCAGCCGGACGGCGTGGGGCATGATCCCGCTGTAGCGCACCGAGGTGACGCGGACCGCACTTCCCGAGTACGGCGCCTCGATCATCTGCCCGCCGCCGATGTAGAGCGCCACGTGGTGGATGTTTCCGTTGGTGGCCCAGAACAGCATGTCGCCGGGGCGCTTGTTAGCCAGCGGCACCTTGCGGCCGGAGTTGTACTGAAAGCCACTGTAGTGCGGCAGCGAGTAGCCGAGCGCCCTAGAGAAGGCGTAGATCATCAGGCCGGAACAGTCGAAGCCGACCTTGCGGTAGTCGCCGAAGGTGTCTGCGACACCACCGTCTCGAATGCCGATCGTGGGTCCTCGGGAGTTTCCACCACCCCACGAGTAGCGGACGCCGAGCTGCGTCATCGCCCGGTTGATCACGGTCGAAACGTCACGTGAGACGACCCGAGTCACGCCGCGGGCGCTTTCAGCGCTCTCGGCGGCAGTGGCTGCTGCTGCGGCCGCCGCCGCGGCAGCAGCCTGTTCGCGATCCCGCGCTGCGCGCCACTCCTCGTAGCGCTGCCGCTGGCCCCGCAGCCCGGCAACGGCGTTCTGCGCCTCATAGAGCCGGTGTTCCAGGTCCGACTTGTGTTCCTGCAGGGCATTGGCCTGCGCGGACTTTGCTGCCTCGGTGTCGATTGCGGCACGGTAGGCGGTGTCGAGCGCGGTCTTGGCGTTGTCGGCTTTCTGCTTGGCGACCTGCGCTGCCGCCAGCGCAGCCCGGGCCTGGGAATCCTTGTTGGTCACATCGATGCGGGCCCGCTGCATGTTCTCTACCGCGTGCAGCTGAGCCCCTCCCACCGCGTCCAGCAACTCGGCCCTGGCCAGCAGGTCTTTCGGACTGCTCGAGCCGAGGAAGGCCGAGATCGACCCTATTGTGCTGCCCTGCCGGAAGCTCGCGGCAGCGAACTGGTCGAGATGTCGATGTGCCTCGGCGATCTGTGCGCCTGCCGCGTCGGCCTCCGCGCGGACATTGTCTGCTGCGGCCTTCGCGGCTGCTGCGTCGGCCGCCGCGACTTGCTGGTCGACCAGCGCCTTGTTGGTCTGCTCGCGCTTGAGCGAGACCTCGGCCTGCAGGGCCAGCAGCGCGGCGTCGGCCTGGGCGACCTGATTGGCCAGTTGCCCGACCCGGCCGGCGGTGGCGTCGGCGCGAGCCTGGCTGGATCTGATGTTGTCGTCACTGGGATTGGGTGGGGGCGGCGGCACGGCCTGCCCGATGGCAGGTTGCGCCACCAGCGCCAGCACTGTGAGCGAGGCTGCGACCAGGGCACGGCTGGCGGAGTGACGCCGAGTCCGGACGCTCACACCCACTCCTCCCCCGGCTCCCCCTCTGCAGGCGCCGGTCCTCCCTGACGTTCGCCCGACCTTGTCAAGCAGGCACGCAGGTGCACTTTGCCACCTACGCCTCATGGACACCAGGGATCTCACGCGTAACTATCGTAACATCCACCACATGTGTTACAACGCAGTAAGAATTCATCACGCTGTGTTATTGATCCAGAGGGCTATCGGCCCAACACCAGGGCCGAGACTCAGAAACGATTTCGGGGCGCCAGCCAGCTGGTCGATTGCCGGGCAGGCGCCCCGAGGTACAGGTGGCAGAGGTGCAGGCCGGGCGGGAGTCAGTTCACCTGGCGCTCGCGCCCCTCCCAGTACTCCTGGCGCAACTTGAACTTCTGGATCTTCCCGGTAGCGGTGCGCGGTATCGCCTCGCGAAACTCCACCGACGTCGGCGCCTTGTAGCCGGCCAGCCGCTCCTTGCAATACCTGATGATCTCGTCGGGCGTGACCTGCTCCCCGTCGGCCACCACGACCAGCGCCTTGATCGTCTCACCCCACCGCTCGGAGGGAACACCGATCACCGCGACCTCGGCGACCGCCGGGTGGCTGAACACGCAATCCTCCACCTCAATGGAGGAGACGTTCTCACCGCCGGTGATGATCACGTCCTTCTGCCGGTCAGTGATCGACAGGTAGCCCTGGTCGTCTACCGATCCGCCGTCGCCGGTGTGGAACCAGCCGTCGACCAGCACGTCGCTGCTGGCTTGCGGATCGTCCCAGTAGCCGGCCATCACGACATTGGAGCGGGCCAGCACCTCCCCGGACTCGGACGTGCGCAGCCGCACGCCCAGTGCGGGAGCACCGGCCCGGGATAGCCTTCGGGCCCGGTCGGCGGCGGGCAGGTTGTCATCGGCCGCAACGCTGCGGTTGAAGGTGAGCAGCGGTGCGGTCTCGGTGAGCCCGTAGATTTGCAGGAATTCCCAGCCGAGTTCCTCGCTGATCCGCTGGATGGTCTTGGTAGGGGGTGGCGCCCCGGCGCAGACCAGCCGCACCCGGCCCCGCCCCGGGATCTCGCCGTGCCAGCTCGAGGCGGCATCGAGTACCGCGTTCCACACCGCGGGGGCGCCACACATCAGCGTCACGCCGTGCTGGTCGATCCGTCGCAGGATCTCCGCGCCGTCCACCTTGCGCAGCATGACCTGCTTGACCCCGAGCCCGGCGAGACCGTAGGGCATGTTCCAGCCGTTGACGTGGAACAGCGGCAGGGTGTGCAGGTAGACGTCGCGCTCCCAGGCCCGGATGTGCAGTGCGAAGGTGACGGCGTTGATCCAAGTGTTGCGGTGGGTCAGCTGCACCCCTTTGGGTCGTGCGGTGGTGCCCGAGGTGTAGTTGATCGTGGCGGTGGCGTCCTCGTCCGGCTCGGCCCACGGGCGCGGCTCGGTGTCGAAGCGCATCACCTGCTCCTCGGTCTCGCTGCCGAGCACGAAACGGTGCGGGACCGTCACTGCCTTGAGCGCCTCGTCGAGCTCCGGGTCGACCAGCAGCACCGACGAGCCGCTGTGTTCGATGATGTAGCTCACCTCGTCGGCGTGCAGCCGGAAGTTCACCGGCACACAGATGCGACCGCTGGCCGGGACCGCATGCAGTAGCTCGAGCAGCCGGGTGCAGTTGTGGCTGACCACGGCCACCCGCTCCCCCGCGCCGACCCCCAGTGCGTCCAGGCCGGCCTGCCAGGCCCGGACCCGCCTACCCAGCTCCCGGTAGGTCGACGCCGGAACCGGCGGAGCCGGCTGAGCGGATTCGTCCACGATCGCGACGGACTCCGCGAACGCCGTCTCACCGCGGTCGAGGAAGTCGACAACGGTCAAGGGCACCCGCATGGCTACCACCTCGGCGTCTTCTCGTTTTGATGCCGTGACCGGCCTCTTGGGTGGACGCTGTCTCAAGAGGAGCCGGCAAGCCAAGTAGATACACCTGGTACGAGGAATCCGTCGAGGGCGTTACCACGACCGTTCGAGCGCTTTAATCAGGTGTTACGGCTTCAACCGCTGATCGCACCGGCGGGTGGGCAGACGTAGAGTCACGGGCTGAGGGGCCCAAGCCTAACCCTCCGAGAGGAGTAGCCCGTGACCCACGCAGCAGCCAGCGCCGACACCTTCGGCACCCGCGGCACGCTGTCTGTCGGGGAGGCCAGCTACGAGGTGTTCCGGTTGGCCGAGCTGGACCAGCGGCTCGACGCGCAGTGGCGCGCCCTGCCCTACAGCCTGAAGGTGCTGCTGGAGAACCTGCTGCGCTTCGAATCGGACGCCGCCGGCGCGCATGTCACGGCCGAGCACATCGAGGCCCTTGTCCGCTGGGACGCCCAGGCCGCGTCGTCCACGGAGATCCAGTTCACCCCTGCTCGGGTGATCATGCAGGACTTCACCGGGGTGCCCTGCGTGGTCGATCTGGCCACGATGCGCGAGGCGGTCACGGCGCTGGGCGGTGATCCGCAGGCGGTGAATCCGCTGGCGCCGGCCGAGCTGGTCATCGACCACTCGGTGATCGCCGACGTGTTCGGCCGTCCGGACGCCTTCCAGCGCAATGTCGACCTGGAGTACCAGCGAAACCGGGAGCGCTACCAGTTCCTGCGCTGGGGCCAGGGCGCCTTCGATGAGTTCAGGGTGGTCCCGCCGGGGACCGGGATCGTGCACCAGGTCAACATCGAGCATTTGGCCCGCGTCGTGATCACCCGCAACGGCCAGGCCTACCCGGACACCGTGGTGGGCACCGACAGCCACACCACGATGGTCAACGGGCTGGGTGTGCTGGGGTGGGGTGTGGGCGGCATCGAGGCCGAGGCTGCGATGCTCGGTCAGCCGGTGTCCATGCTCATCCCGCAGGTGGTCGGCTGCAAACTGGCCGGCTCCATCCCACCCGGGGCGACGGCCACCGACGTCGTTCTCACCCTGACCCAGATGCTGCGCCGCCACGGCGTGGTCGGGAAGTTCGTCGAGTTCTACGGCGAGGGAGTGGCAGCGGTGCCGCTGGCCAACCGCGCCACCATCGGCAACATGAGCCCGGAGTTCGGCTCCACCTGCGCGATCTTCCCGATCGACGAGGAGACCGTCCGATACCTGAAGTTCACCGGCCGCCCTGCTGAGCAGCTTGCGCTGGTCGAGGCCTACGCCAAGGAGCAGGGCCTCTGGCACGACCCGACCCGCGAGGCCACCTACTCCGAGTACCTTGAGCTGGATCTATCCACCGTGGTCCCCTGCATCGCCGGACCCAAGCGCCCACAGGACCGCATCGCACTCTCCGATGCCAAGACCGCGTTTCGCCGCGCGCTGGCCGACTACGCTTCCGTCGAGGAGCCAGCGGAGTCAACTGTGGACCAGGCGGGCGAGCAATCCTTCCCGGCTAGCGATGCGCCGGCGGTGAGCAGCGGCAACGGCGGCGGCGTGCCCCGGACGACGATCTCGGCCGCGGCCGGTGCGCAGGGCCGCCCCAGCTCCCCCACACCAGTGCACACCGCCGAGGGCGCCGGGTACGAGATCGACCACGGCGCGGTGGTGATCGCCTCGATCACCTCATGCACCAACACTTCCAACCCCTCGGTGATGATCGGCGCAGCGCTGCTGGCCCGTAACGCCGTCGACCGGGGCCTGACCGTCAAGCCATGGGTCAAGACATCGATGGCTCCTGGCTCCCAGGTGGTCACCGACTACTACGAGAAGGCCGGCCTGTGGCCGTACCTGGAGAAGCTCGGCTACCACCTGGTCGGCTACGGCTGCACCACCTGCATCGGCAACTCGGGTCCGCTGCCCGAGAAGGTCTCGCAAGCCGTCCACGACGCCGACCTCGCGGTGGTCAGCGTGCTGTCCGGCAATCGCAACTTCGAGGGCCGGATCAACCCGGACGTCATGATGAACTACCTCGCCTCACCCCCGTTGGTGATCGCCTACGCACTGGCGGGAACGATGGACGTCGACTTCGCGAGCGAGCCGCTGGGCCTCGACAGTGACGGCAACCCGGTCTATCTGGCTGACATCTGGCCCTCCCCGGAGGGGATCCAGAAGGTGATCGAGTCCGCGATCAGCCAGGAGATGTTCGTCAAGGACTACGCCGACGTCTTCGCCGGCGACGCTCGCTGGCAGTCGCTCCCCACCCCGAAGGGCCAGACCTTCAGCTGGGACCCGCAGTCCACCTACGTCCGCAAGCCCCCGTATTTCAAGGGTATGGCGGCACAACCGCCGCCGGTGGCCGACATCTCTGGGGCCCGGGTGCTGGCGTTGCTTGGTGATTCGGTGACCACCGACCACATCTCTCCCGCCGGGACGATCAAGGAGGATTCCCCGGCTGGCCGGTACCTGTCCGAGCACGGTGTGGCGCGCAAGGACTTCAATTCCTACGGATCCCGCCGGGGCAACCACGAGGTGATGATCCGCGGCACGTTCGCGAACATCCGGTTGCGCAACCTGCTGCTGGACGCGATCTCTGAGAATCCGGTCAGCGGGGGCTACACCCGCGACTTCACCGCGGAGTCCGGCGGTATCCAGCCGGTACCCATCTATGACGCGGCGCAGCGCTACGGCGAGGCCGGTATCCCGTTGCTGGTCCTGGGTGGCAAGGAGTACGGCTCGGGCTCATCGCGGGACTGGGCGGCCAAGGGCACCCGGCTGCTCGGGGTGCGGGCGGTGCTCGTCGAGTCGTTCGAACGTATTCACCGCTCCAACTTGATCGGAATGGGCGTGCTTCCGTTGCAGTTCCCGGTAGGCGAATCCGCCTCGTCGCTGCGGCTGGACGGTACTGAGACCTTCGACATCTCCGGCATCACCGCGCTCAATGGCGGCCCCATCCCGGGCACTGTGCACGTCACGGCCACCCGCGACGGGGCGCACCCGGTGGAGTTCGACGCGGTGTTGCGCATCGACACCCCTGGCGAGGCCGAGTACTACCGCAACGGCGGGATCCTGCAGTACGTGCTGCGCGGCATGGCACAGCGCACCGCCACGGGCGCAGCGCCCCCCTGAGTGTCGGCAGCGCCGGCGCAGCCTTCGGCGGTCGATGTCGCAGGCAGAATGGCGCGATGAGCACGATCCTGGTTACCGGCGGCACCGGAGTCCTCGGTCGCGCCGTGGTGCAACGCTTGCTCGATTCTGGGCATCAGGTTCGGCTCGCGAGCCGCCGACCGCCGCCGGCCGGCCCGCGGCCCTACGCTTGGGCGACCGTCAATTACCGCAATGGCGAGGGCCTTGACACAGCGCTGCACGCAACCGACGCGGTCATCCACTGTGCGGGTGACCTCCGCGGCGAGGTGGACAGGGCACTGCTCACGGCCGTCCGGGCCGCGGGCGGGCCGCATCTGTTGTACATCTCCATCGTCGGGGTCGATCGCGTCCCGCACGCGTACTACCGGCTCAAGCTCGCCGCGGAACGGGCAATCGGGGACTCAGGGCTGCCGTACACGATCCTGCGCACCACCCAGTTCCACGACCTGATTCGGTACGGGCTCGCCGCAGCCGCGCGCTTACCGCTGATGCTGGTACCCGACCTCAGCGTCCAGTCGATCGCCGTCCGGGACGTCGCGAACCGTCTTGTCGAACTGGCCACCCGCGCGCCGCGCGGCCACGCCCGCGACCTCGGCGGACCTGAGGTGCGGACGGTCCGGGACCTGGCCGAGGCCTATCTGAGGGCCACCGGGCGTCGCCGTCGGCTGTTGCCCGTCCGCCTGCCCGGCAAGGCATTCGGTGGCTACCGTCGCGGCGGGCACCTCACGCCGAATCACGCCGACGGACGCATCACCTTCGAGGAATACCTCGCGACTCACCCCGCACCGGCGCGGATCTCCTACCGGGGCACGCGATGACGGCGTGCCTGCAGTGATCCTCGCGGCCGGATTGGTGGTGGCGCTGGGTGCGCTGGTGCAGGGCGCGGTCGGATACGGCATGGCGTTGGTGGCAGCGCCGTTGCTGGCCCTGGTCGACCCTGCGCTCGTCCCGGTTCCGTTGATCTTGCTCGCAACCGTGCACTCGGTACTTGCCGTAATCCGGGACGGGCGCCACGCCGACTGGCCCGGGATCGGGTGGGCGATGCTGGGCCGGTTGCCCGGCACCGGGCTCGGAGTACTCGCCGTGGTGATGTTGTCGCAGCGGGTGTTCAGCCTGGTCGTCGGATTCTGCGTGCTCGCCTGCGTGGTGCTGTCACTGCTCGCCTGGCGGCCACGCCCGCGACCGCGGGCACTGCTGCTCGCGGGGGTCGCCAGCGGGGCGGGGGGCACCGCTGCGGGGATCGGCGGACCGCCCATCGCGTTGCTCTACCAGGACGAGACGGGTCCACGGGTCCGCGGCACGATCGCAGGCTACTTCGTCCTGGGTTCGGTGACCTCGATCGCCGCGCTAGCCGCCGCGGGCCAGGTCACCGGGGAATCGTTGACCAGCGCCGCCCTCCTCACCCCCTTCCTGCTGGCCGGTTTCGCGCTGTCCGGGCCAGCCCGACGAGTACTTGACAACGGCTGGACGCGGCAGGCGGTGCTCGCAGTGGCTGCCGCGAGCGCCGCCCTCCTCATCGGCCGCGTGGTCCTGTCGTGAGTGGCGTTGCGACATCGCGGCCTCGCAAAGGCCGGGATCAGAAATCCGACGAATCGGTGCATGGGCGCAGCGGTTGGGAAGGTTACAAGATGCTGTGGTCACGGGACGGTTCAGCTCAAGGCCAGCGCCACGCTTTATGGGCTGCTGTTGGCCCATCCGGTCGACCGGATGGGCCCGTGCCGGTCCTGCCGACCCCCCGCCGTGCTGCTCGGACGGCGACATCGTCGCTGCCGTGTGCACATAAAGGCGGACTACTGGCTGCACCAGCCCGACGTCCCGCTCCTGCTGTCCCAACTGGCCAGCGAGTTAGGACTGACCGCTATCGACACGGCACCGACCGATCTAGAGGCCACAGACGTGCTACCCAGGATCGAGCCCGATTTGGGCGATCCCACCTAGTCATTGCAGACCCCGGCCGTCTCGCCGACTCCCTGCTCCCCTGCGGGACGGCCGGACCAAGATCACGGCGGGGTCGGGGAGCACCCCGAGAGCCTCCGGCCTCGCCGTGGCCCATCCGAGGACCTGTCGCCCGGTCCGGGTGGCGCTTTGCTTTCGCTGGAGGCATGACATGGCAGGGCTGACCGGTACCGACGCCGACGTGGCCGCACGGTGCGGCGTGCCGGGGTGGATGTGCTGGACGCATTCGGCCCGGGATGGGCTGGCCCACGCCTTCCCGATCGAGGACAGTCAGCAGGGACGGTGACTGCGCGCGGTGTGCTTGGCTACCGTCCCACCCGCCGCGCTGAACCCGCTGCCCTCGGGGCACCACCCGAGGGCAGCACGGTGAACGCCACCAACGGCCACGGTGGTACGGTCCATCAGCAGCGACTCGGCGTCGCCAGCCGCAAGGAGCTTGTCCGACAAGCTAAAGGTCCCTGATCGCGACCCGTGAGTGGCATTCAGTGCTATAGCACTGAATGCC
>JBOHFU010000084.1:0-10070 GCA_050699675.1 Pseudonocardiaceae bacterium | reverse complement strand
GAGGACACCTCGGCCAGCGTCAGCCCGGCGACCTCGTCCCACCCGAGCACCTGGACCGGGCCCCGCCGCCCGAGCCGGCCGATGCGCTCCCGCACCGCCAGCTTCGTGATCACCCAGTCCCGGGTGCGGGCTTGCTCGATCCCCGCGTCCACCACGACCGCCACCGCCCCGGTCGCGGCCACATGCACCCGGGTGTCCAGGATCTCCCCGATCACCAGCGTTTCGTTGAGGCGCAGCGAGAACCGGCGCAAGCTCACCGTGCCGGTGGCCAGCGCCACCGCGCCGGGTTCGATCGAGGTAACCCGCAACATCGGCACGAAGATCCGTTGCCGGATCACGAGCTCGATCACCAGTCCCAGCACCCGAGGCGGCCGGGACCCGATGCGCAGCGCGGTCACCAGGTCGCGGACCCTGCCGAACTGCTCGCCGTCGGGCCCGAACACCGGCAGGCCCGCGACCCGGGCGGCATAGACCCTGGTCGGAGTGGCCACGGGAAGAGGCTAGCGTTCGCTCACCTCCGGTAAGTCCGGAGCCGCTCTCTGCGTCTCGGCGACGCCGATGGCCGTGAGCACCAGGGCGTGCCCAGGACGGGTGCATCGGACGCCTTCGAAGCGATCAACTTCGCCGTCCACCATCCGGGCCAATGGCACAGCTGCCGACGACGCGTACCACCCTCCGCGATGCTCGGTGTAGAAGATCGG
The DNA here is from genome assembly GCA_050699675.1 of Pseudonocardiaceae bacterium. Classification (GTDB taxonomy): domain Bacteria; phylum Actinomycetota; class Actinomycetes; order Mycobacteriales; family Pseudonocardiaceae. The sequence continues at coordinate 9,369 of JBOHFU010000084.1, read as the reverse complement.
TGACTCGCCCGCGCCCACCAGAACCGTGTCGCCCGGATCGATCGCCGTATCGCTCCACACGACATGCGCATTGCACCGGAGATCGGCCAGCGCCGCCGGGTCCAAGGTACGGTTGTAATGTGCGCCTGCGTAGCGCAGTTCGTCCGGCGTAGCCGTGACGGTGCCGAGTGCGGCGAGCCGCCACCCGGTGCCGGAGACGACAACCCGGTCAGCTACCGGCCAGGCGCCAACCGTCCACAACGGACGCTCACCGCGCCACACCGGCGTCGCGCCGTCAGGAGCTTGCGCGACATTTCCTGGTCGTGGATACGCGCATACGAAGTATCGCATGGTAGTTGGTTTTCTCGTTACCTGTCGGGTTCGTGAAGGCTCTGGAAGCCGCCCCGGTGCACTGTCGGGGTCGAGTGCGCCGGGGCGACGGAGGAACACAACCGGAATTCGGCTCGGATGCGCAAGCGTTCCAGGCGATCTCGTGATGCCGGAACGCGCATAGTGGCCAATCTAGACCGGACCATGCGAGAACGCGAATAGACGCACTCGGCGCTTGGCTGCGACCAGCGCGAGGAGCTATCCTGTAGGCGAGACAGTCAGCGAGGAGGAACCGTGAGGTTGACGAAGATTGCGGGAGAAGACTGCGATGACGATGACTGTTTGGCCGTGTACCGCACCGACCGCGGCACCGTTGGCGTACAAGGAACCGTACTGTCTGAGGTTACTTGCCCGGATGGCGAGGCGATCGTCGAAATCACGGTCGATCTGCTGCTGAGAGCGGCCCGTGTCCTCGGCTGAACGTCGCCTTCCCGCCAGGCTTGGGACCGCGTCACAGTGGGACACCTTCCAGCGGTCCGCCTTCCGTCTCGAAACCTTGCCCGAGTACCGGGTCGCGAAGGAAGAGGGCCAGCTGGAGCGTTACCTTGCTGGCGAATCGATGCCCGCGGGCTACAACGAACGATGGCACGGCAGGCTTCGCCGCTATTTTGCTAGTGGGCGGTACGTACAGCGGGTCCGGGTTCTGACACCACCCTTGACCGACTACATCCGTCGGCAGTTCGAGTGGGGATATGTAGGGAATGTAAGCCACGGCGGTGAGGATATTCGCATTCTGGACCTGTCCCGGACGTCCGATCCCGGCCTGCCTGATTGGGACTTCTGGCTGTTCGACGATGAAATTGTCCTTAAACTGATCTATGCCGAGGACGGCACTCAGCTGGGCCGGGAGGTACTACCTGATGCCGATCCCGCAGAGTTCCGTCGCTACCGGGAGATCGCCCTGCAGCATGCCGTACCGTTCTTCACCTACCGGGCTATCATCGGGTATTGATGCTCGATCCCGAGTGGTCCGAGGCGGACCGTCTGGAGCTGGCGACGGCTCTACGTGATCTGCGCCGGGCTGCTGGTCTGTCCGGGCAGGCACTCGGCGACCGAGTTTATATGAGCCAGACCAAGATCTCCCGGATCGAGACCGGCCGCATTGTCCCCGGCATCACCGACGTCGAGCTGCTCGTCTACGCGCTGGACGTCGATCCCGAACGTAGCCGCGAACTGGTGTCGTTAGCTAGGTCGGCCAATACGGAGTTCCGGTCCGGCAGGCTACGAGACCGCGCAGGTCCCGCAACACGGCAGCGGGACCTGCGTGCGTTGGAAGCGCAGTGCCGGACGCAGCGCCACTTCCTGCCGACCATGGTCACCGGACTGATCCAGACTCCCGCCTACGCGCGGCAGGCGCTGAGCTGGCCGGAGGAACGTTCGCCAGCGGCGGTGGAGGAGATCGTCAACCACAAGATGCAGCGCCAGGCGATCCTGCAGCGAGACGACAAGGAGTTCGTTTTTCTGCTCACTGAGGCTGCGCTGCGCTGGCGGTTGCTCGACTCCGTCGACATGGCTGCTCAGGTAGAGCACATCGCCCGGGTAACCGGGTTGCCCAACGTGATGATCGAGATCATTCCGTTCCGGACTCGGGTTCCGGTTGGGCCGCTGAACGTGTTCGTGGTCTACGACGACCGGCTTGCTCGCGTCGAGAGCAAGACCGGCGTGCTCGTGCTGCGCGACCCCACCGACGTGCGCTACTACCTGGACCTTTTCGCCCAGTACCAGCGCTATGCTCTCCATGGTGATGCGGCACGGGAGTTCCTACTCAAGATCGCCGACGACTTCCGCCATGAAGGCCACCGCTGACTCGTCACCGTTTATTGATCTACCGCGCGTCGACTCCGCCACGAATTACATGCACCGGATCACCACCCTTCAGGGGACACGCATGGAGCCGAGTACGCGGAGGCGGTGGGCGTCCAATTCGGCGATGACGCGGGCCGACTCCGCTGGGTCGGTGAGGTAGGTCCAGCGGGCCCACTCGCCGCGCACGTCGACATGGGCATAGGTGTTGGCCACGCCGACGGCGATGTTGGGACCGCAGATCTCGATGGCCAGCTTCGCGATCTCGAGGCCGCTCATGCCGGCGGTCGCGATGTCAGCTGCCCGGCCGCTCGAATGCTGGCTGTTGATCGGTTTCTGGCCGCGGGACTCGTAGAGCTTGACGTTGTACTTGTACGACCGGTACCCCGACGTGATCTGCACGGGTTGGCCAACCCGATCGCGGATCTTCTGGAGGTTGCGCACGAGCCTGCAGGAGATGCGCGCGAGATCGGACGGCTGCCCGCCGCTGGAGCAGAACTCGCTGACGATGAAGTTGGTGGCGAGCTGGACCGACTGCACTGCGGCGCTCGTGTCGTAGAGCGGTTCGCCGGATCCGTTGGGATCCCAGTGCTCTTCACCGGACCCCGTGGGTCCTGACACGACCCGGAGCCTGGCACCGCTCGGGAACGCACAGGATGCGGATGCCGTGGCCTGCTGGTGCTCCAGGAACGTCAGCACCTCGTCCTGCTCGGCGAGGCATTCCTCGCCCTCCCCGGACGGGGACACCCACGCCATCCGAGGGTGGCCGTTCTGCCACGGCCCCTCGTCGTCACGCTCGGCCGCGAACCCTGGACCGTCGTGATCGGCGAGGGAACGCTCGCGTTGGATGTAGCTGGTGGTGCCGACACTTGTCCGCGCCCGGGCGGCGATGGCCCCGAGGTCGAGCTGCCCGGGATCCCAGTGATCGTTGTCCGGCACGTTCTTGTGCCCGCACACGCCGTTGAACGCCTGCCACTCGTCGGATCTCATCCGGCAGCTGGAGTTCTTGCCATAACAGGGCTCTCCGGGGCCGGTGGGGCTGACCTGGTTGAGATTGATCGGCACCAGCCGGGCCACCGGCGCGAGGACCCGGTCAGCCAGCCACGCGAGCACCTCGGGTGTGGCGTTGACCATCTTGGCGGCGAAACCCCAGACCTCGACTTGGATCGTGCGTAGTCGGTTGGTCTGGATCGACCCTGGTCGTGCCAGCGCGTAGGCGGATCGGTCCAGCGGGATGGTCTGCAGCAGCAGGTCCGCGGAGGGCATCGCCCACAGATGGGGCGGGTTGGCATGGCTGGCCGCGAGCGTGCGGAACCCCTGCGGGCTGGGCTCCCCCTCGATCGTATGGAAGACGAATCGCCAGGGGGCGTCGAGGTACGTGCCCCCGGCTGATTTCGGGTTGGCGAGTCGTTCGGCTCCGGGGACCCACAGGCCCGTCGTCGTTCCCGGAGACGGGCCTGTGGCCATCAGGGGGCGGACGATGGTGTCGCGGATCGTGGTCCACTCGGCGCCGAGCGCGGCGATCCCAGGCTCGGACGGGGAGAGTCCACGTCCGTTGCGCTCCGGATGCCGAGCGAAGAACACGAGGTTTGTGAGCTTGTTGACGTCGCTGGTCCCGCCCGCGATCGCCTGCCGGACGGTCGATTGCTCCGGTGATTCGTGCGCGAGTGGCAGGCTGACGGCCTCCGCGCCGAGGTGGGTGGTCGACGCGTCGCCGTAACCCCTCACGAACTCCTGATATGCGGGATATGCGGGCGACTCGCCGCTGGCGCCGACTGCGGCGAAGGGAGACTCCGCGTCGAACTCTCCGGTGAATGGCGAGACGGCAATCTCGTGGCCGCTGCACGGGGTACTCATCCCCGGGCCTCAGCGGCTCTGGCCGTTGGCGGCCGCGCCCACCGGCGCAGGCGTGGCCGGCGGCCGCGTCGTGACCGGCGCTGGTGCAGCGGACGGCGACGGGATTCGCAGTGGTTGCGCGCTCAGCGACACCCCGGTGCCGGTGGGACGATCTTTCACCCGCTCGCCGGTGGCTGACTGCCACAGGTTGATGAGGTCGCGCATCTCCACGCCCAGCGGGGTTTCTGCGTTGAACAGCGTCGAGGCGGCCGTGGGGTCGTCGAACAGTCCGAGCTCGATCGCACGGAGCACGCTCGACATCGGCTCCGAGATCAAGAACAGCTCACGGGAACGAGCGGCGGGTGCCATCCCGACCCGCTGGGCGATCATCGACAACCGGTCGGCAGGACTGGTGGCCTCCGCCTTGAGGTCCTTCACGATCGGTGTATCGGTCTGCAGCGTGAGGTGGAACCAGCTGAGGACGGTGACGTACACGAACTCCTCGCGGGCCAGCAGACCGCCACGCCTGCGGATATTGAGCATGTCCTTGATCGCCTCGCACAGGAACGACACGTACGAGGGGTCTGTGGGGTTGCTCCCCGAGGTGTTCGTGCTGTTTTCCAGCCCGAACCACACCTGGCGGAGCAGCTCCGTCCACTTGGCCCGGAAGTCGGTGTTGACCAGACCGACGTGCGCCTTCCAGTCCTGCTGACCGCCGGCGCCGTCGCGCAGCAGCGGGAGCGGGTGCGGGAGGTCCAACCCGAACATGCGCCAGTAGGCGTTGCGCCGTGTCACCCGTGCGTACGGGCGCGCCTCGCTCACCACGCCGCTGATCGAGAACAGTGGCGGGTCACGGAAGAACAGCTCCTCGGTCGCGCGCAGCCACTTCGCCCCCTCGATGGACAGCGTGCCTAGGGTCTCGCCGACGACGAGGCGCCGTACGACCTCGGAGAAGATCTCGAAGGCACCGGTGCTCTCGATCAGGTATGCGTAGACCAGGTGATGCCAGAGGAGGCCGACACCACCGGCCGCCGAGGGTTCCAACTCCTCGGACCAGCTATCAGAATCGGGGGGGACGATGCCCGATGGCAGCAGGAGCGGGGATGGCGTCGGCTGCGCCGGTAGGTCGAGGGCGTCGATGATCGCGTCGTTGCCGAGGAACGGCGCGTTCGTCGATGTGGATCCCACCGGCAGCTCGGGGACCAGCCGTGCGCTGCCCCAGGACTCGTCCAGCCATCGGCTGAGCTGGATCGGATGCACCAGGAAGACCTGCTCGCGCGAGCCGCCTGCGTCGGCGAAGAGTTTTGCCAGGCTGAGAAACATGACCTTTGTCCTTACGTCACGCGGTCGAGGTCTGTACGTCGAGACGAAACCGGTCCCAGTCGTGGTCCGAAGGCGATGAGCGGCCCCCGCCTGGTCCTGAGGAACACGACCGAGCCGATGGGGTCGGCGTCCTTGAAGTCGCGAGGCCGGACCTGCCCCTTGTCGGATTGCTCGTTGCGCGTGTCGGATTGCTCGTTGCGCGCTGTCTCCTTCGAGGTCGTGGTCTGGTCGATCTGGGAGTCGTCCTCGTACCTCTGGATGCGGAGCACCTCGACCTTGTTGCCGGCACGCAGCTCCACCCAGTCAGCGCCGGGCGGCAGACCCCTGAACTGGATGCCTTCCGACGTCCGCCACGCCTCGACGACGCGGACGTCGAACTCGTTCCCGCTGGGGGAGCTGACCCGACCGGTGAGGGTGCCGAGGACCTGGTAGCCGAAAGCGACGCGCTGGCGGATGCGATCGGCTGCGGTCGAGGAGTCGAATGACGATGGTTGCGGCGCTGGCCGCTCCGCCAGCTGCTTGATCGACTCGACGAGCTGCTCCAGAAGTTCCTTGGGAGTGTCCATCGGTGCTCCTCGGGTTGACGGGTCGTTCACGCGACGCGGTTGACGGTCAGTGGTCGGGGACTCGCGTCCGCTCCGAGGTCGCAGACCCAGGCACGCAGACGGCTCCGGTGTTCCTCGGCGTTGCGCGGATCGAGCACGGCGCGGGTCGCGAGCAGCGCGAGGATGCGCAGGGCATGACGCCGGCGCAGGTACGACGAGGTGAGCAGCGACCCGCCCGCTTGCTGCTCCAAGGCATGGAGGCTGGCCGGGTGCACCTGGCGCGGGTCGAGCACGGCCGACAGCGGCGCGCCCCGGAAGGCGCGCATTGGCCGGCGGGTGCAGGCGTCGACGATGTCGTCGAGCGCTTCGATGCTCACTCGGGCGACGTGTTCGACCTCACGGCCGGCGGCCTGTGGCGGGTGGCGTTGCCACCACACCTTCGCCACGTCGTCCCACGGCCCGGCGCCGAACCAGCTCTGACACAGCGCGACGTTGAACATCACCCGGATCCACGCGAAGGGATGCGGGTCTGCGAAGCGGATCCGGAAGACCTCTGCGGTGGGCCCGTCGACCACGTTTGCCAGTGCGACGACCGGCGCCCATCCCGCCTGGGCGAAGGCGTGCGCGTCGGCGGCGATCTCACTGGCCCACGACCGCCACAGCTCGGCAACATCCGATGACCTGGGGGTCAGGACGGCATGCAGCGCTTCGGCCAGCTCGCCGTTCCACCCGGTCAAGTGTGCGACCTGGTGACCCGTCTCGTGCAGTAATGCGGTCGGATACGACAGATTGTGCCTGGTGAGCTTGATCGCCGCTGCCGGTGACGGGTGGGCTTGGTCCCACAGGCGCACACCGGCGCGCAGGATGGAGGCCCCCAGACCCTTGTCGAGGTAGACCAGCGCTGGCGGCGCCTGGATGCCGAGCGGCACGAGCGACGCGGCCATGGAGTCGCCGGCCAGGGTGTCGTAGCCGCGCAGCAGGGCTCGCATCGTCGGGTTAGTCCGGGTGTTGATCGCGTCGCCGTAGAAGTCCAGCACCGTCTCGGCTTGCAGATACCGGTGGCGGAGCAGGAGTACGCCGCGGCGGATCGCGTCCGCGTCCCGGCCGTTTGCCGCCATGCGCTCCAGTGCGCGGGCTTCCTGGGTGAGTGACACGACCACGCCCGCGAGGCGCTCGCGGATGCTGTGCTGCAGGTACTCCTCGAGGCTCGCCCAGGCATCGGGGGCCGCGACGGCGTAGAGGTCGGCGAGCGCCTCCACCGCGAGGCGCCAGTGGGCGACCTCGGCACTCGTCTGACGAGCGGCGGCAGCCTCAATCACGGTGGACGCCGCTTCTGATGGTCAGCGTCGGGTCCCCGGGCTCGCCGCGCCCGATCGCCTCGCGGTTGTCGAAGTGGAAGGCGAAGGTGAGTGTCACGCCGGGTGCCGGGTCCTTGGCCGCAGTGGTCAGAGTCGCGGCGGCGGCCGGGAGCTGCTTGGCGACGGCGCGGCCGATCGCCTCCGCGAGGGCGGCCGACAGGCTCGCGCCGGCACCTTCCGCCAGCGTGATACCGCGCTTGGTGAGCAGCCGCTGCAAGCGGGTGGCCAGCGCCTGCTGCACAGGTGCCCCGACGAGCTTGCGGATGGTCGCCACGACCTGCACGAGCCGCTGCTTCTCGAGGTGCTCGACCAGCAGATGCGCGATGCGCTCGCTGATACGCAGGTGCACCCGCAGCTCTGGCTTGGCAGCGGTCAGATCCAGACGCAGCGCGAAGGGAGGGCGATGACGCAGCCGCAGGCCCGGAACCTTCAGGCGGAAGACGCGCGTTCCCGGTTGACGGCTGCGACCCTGCTGGGGTGCGGCGCTGCGCCCCCTGGCCCGGGGATGAGGGATCGGCAACGGCCGTGACGGCGCGAGCTCCTCGAACTCCAGCGCCGCTTCACCGTAGGACGTTACCTCGCCGTCGAGCTCGAACGCCGCGAGGTGACCGAACTCGGCGCCCGGCAGCAACTCGTAGAAATGGGCCTCTCCCTGGATGGGCCACACGCGGGCACCAGCGTCGAGGAGCCGTTCCTCGAGCGTCTCCCCGTCGGCGAACGTCACCGACCGGGCGAGGGGCCGGGTGATGCGCACCGGCTGGATGACGGTGTACTTCTTGTACCGGTAGTGGGGCCGGGTCGCCCGCGGGAGCATCACCCAGATGCCGTGCTCGCCGTCGGTCTCCGACTCGACCAGGTCAGGACGCAGGACCTCGGCTGGGAAGTGCCGGATCGCGGCGGCCGTGAACGCATCCTGCACAGCCGCTTCGAGCAGCAGCTCGTTCTCGAGCGACTCCGCCGGCAGGGCCAGCACCTCGCGGATCGTGTCTTCGGTGGTGGCGACCAGCGCCTCCGCCCCGAGCATGCCGTCGGCCGTACGTTCGGCTTCGAGGCCCAGCAGCCGCAGGCCGGCGTCCGCGACGTGCCCGGAGAGCTGGCGCGCCGCTTGCTCGCCGACCATCCCCTGGATGAGCGTCGCCAGCAGCTTGGCGATGAAGTCGACGACGCGCTTGCGCCCGATGACCTTCACCCCCAGCTTGATCAATTTCATGGCCGCCATCACGACCGGGATGAACTGCTGTATCTCGGCGAGCGGGGGACGACCGGGTTCGGCCTCGACGAGTTGCCGGGTGAGTCGCTGCCGGCCGACATCGAGGGCGGTGAGCGGCCCGTCCACGACGAAGTCGGCCGCACCGCGGGACTCGGCCTCGAACTCGGCGAGCAGCTCGGTGGCGACGGCGTCGTTCGGAGCGAGGATCGCCTCCGCGAGCCTGGCGTCGAAGGCTTCGGCGAGCGACTCGGCGCTCGATGGGCTCGCGCCCTCGGCCGGGTCGGGGGCGGCGGGTGTGGCGGGGGTGCTCGCGTCGGCCGGGGCGGACTTGCTCGCGCTGGCCGAGGCGCCCTTGGCGAACCGGGCTGCCAGCTTCGTCGCGATCGGTTGCAGCTCTGTCGGCAGCTTGCCGATCGCCTTCTGCAGCACACGCTCGAGCAGCGGGCGCACGAGCTTTTTGAGGAACCCGAACAGCTTACCGACCGGGAGCAGCTTGGTGACCGCGCTGATCCCCTTCTTCACGAGCTTACCGACGCCCGTGACCACCTTCTTCACCTTGCTGACGAGCTTTTTCAGGAACTGCTCCTGGGCGTCGACCGGGCTGTCCACACGCTTGTGCTCGAACTCCGAGAACCCGACGACCGCATCGATCTCGGCCTCGGTGACCGCATCCACTGGCCGGTCGCCCAAGCGTGCCTCCAGTTCGCCCAGCAGACGATCCGCCTGCGCCGCGACGGCCTCCATCCACTGCTCTGCCTCGGAGCTCGCGAGTTGGAGTGCCTCCGACTCCTGTGCCCGGCTGCCGGCCGCGGTCAGGTGTCGCGCGGCGGCCTCATCCGCCAGCGCCTCTAATGCTTCGAAGAACTCTTCGTCCTCGAACTCCGCCCGCAGCGCGTCGAATGCCTCGGCTTCGAGGTCGGACTCG
>JBOHFU010000083.1:0-10146 GCA_050699675.1 Pseudonocardiaceae bacterium | reverse complement strand
TCGCCGATCCCGCGGTGGGCCCCGAGCAGCGGGCCATTGAGGGCGACGCCGCGCGGATGCTATGGAACCTGGTCGAGGAGTTGCCGGCCCGCCAGCGGACCCTGCTGCGGGCGCTGTTCACCGATCACCCTAGGCCCTATGCCGAGGTCGCTTACACCGCCGGAATCCCCCCCGGCGCGATCGGGCCCACCCGGGCGCGGGCCTTGCAGCACCTGAGGGAGAAGCTCGACGAATACGGGCTGGGACCGGCGGCCTGGCGATGACGACCGCTGCCGCGTCGGCGTGGTCGTCGTCTTCGGCGGCTGCCCCAGGTCATCAACCGCGTCACCAAGAGTGTTCAACTGTGCGCTGTATGACGCCGGGTCGCTCGCATCAATACGTGGACTGCGGCCGACCGGGTGATTGACTGCTCATCATGTATCAGCGTGGCGGTGCTCAGACTCCTAGTTACTAGCAGATGAAGAACACGTTAACTACAGCAGCACGCGATGGCCGGTCGCAGCCCCACCAGGCTGTCTGACGCATGGGTGAGCCTCGCCGGGGCCCTGGCTCATCGGTAGCCCGCGGGTGGTTTCGATTCTGCGCCTGTTCACTGTCGGGCACTGAGTCGGCGGCATTAAGGCTGTTGTTGGAGGAAGCCATGGCAGCGCCCACTCAGCAGGGCATGTTGAGTCATCCGTACGTGCGCGGTGAGTTGCCGGGGCCGCGTTCGGCTGAGCTTCTGGCTAGGCAGGGTCGTTGGGAGTCCAATGCTAGGGTGTATCCGCGGCATCTGCCGATCGCGATAGCGGATGCTGCTGGCAGTTTCGTTCGTGATGTTGACGGTAACGTCTTCATCGACTTCCTCAACGGTGCCGGTGTGCTGCCGTTGGGGCATAGCCATCCGGCGCTGGTCAAGGCGGTGACTGAGCAGCTTGGTGTGTTCGTCCATGGTCTGGACTTTCCGACGCCGGCCAAGGACGCTTTTACTGAGGCGCAGCTGTCGATGCTCCCGGCGGGTATGCGCGGCCGGATGAGGGTGCACTTCTGCGGGCCTACCGGGGCCAACGCGGTGGATGCCGCGGTGAAGCTGTGTAAGACCGCGACCGGCCGCGGTGACGTGGTCTCCTTCCAGGGTGGTTTCCACGGCACGACCCATGCCGCGATGGCGCTGACGGGGCTGGTGGCGAACAAGGCGCCGGTTCGCAATGGTGTGCCCGGCGTGCACTTTTTCCCGTACTCCTCGTGCAGCAGGTGCCCGGTGGGGCTGACCCCGCAGACCTGCACGATCAACTGTGTCGGTTACCTGGAGCAGGCGCTGCAGGATCCCAACGGGGGGATACCGTTGCCGGCCGCGGTGGTGCTGGAGATGGTGCAAGGTGAAGGCGGCGTGGTGCCCGCTCATCCCGACTTCGTGGCTCGGGTGCGTGCGCTGACCCGGGCGTTGGATATCCCGTTGGTGGTTGATGAGGTGCAGACCGGTTGTGGGCGCACCGGCACCTGGTTTGCCTTCGAGCAGTACGGCATCGAGCCCGATGTGATCATCGCCTCGAAGGCGCTCAGTGGTATCGGGACCCCGGTCGCGATCATTCTGTATGACCAGCGGCTGGATGTCTGGGCTCCGGGTGCGCACACCGGGACCTTCCGGGGCAACCAGTTGGCCTTCGCGGCGGGGGTGGAGACGATCCGGATCTTCCGCCGGGACGATGTACTGGGCAACGTGGCGCGGCGCGGTGAGCAGATCGCTCGGATGCTGGCCGGGCTCGGGGACAATCCGTGGGTGCGGGAGGTGCGCGGCCGGGGGTTGATGTGGGGTATCGAGCTCGCTGATCCGGTGGATGGCCGGCCGGCAGGTGAACTGGCGGGCCGGGTCCAGGCGGCGGCGTTGCGCCGGGGGTTGATTCTGGAGCTGGGTGGCCGCAACGACTGTGTGGTGCGGATGTTGCCACCGCTCAACGTGACCGCCGAGGTCGTCGACACCGCGTGTTCGATCTTGCTCGATGCCCTGCAGGAGTGCTGCCCATCGATCACGTGGTCGCCAGGGCCGTTGCTGTCGATCAGCTGATCGGATCCGGGGATACCGCCACCACGGCTGGGGAGAGCGGCCTGATTCCAAGGGGGCATCATCAGTACGGGGGTAAGTCTTGTTGGTGCTGCATCCGGCAGTGCCACGCCGACCGATCGGGTCCTGGTTTGCGAGCAGTCTGAGTACACGATCCGGTGGCGGCCGGGCGAACGTCTCGATCATCTTGTCGAGGATCGGTGCGACCGGATCACCAGCAACGGTCGGCGCAGCCAGGTCGCCGTGGACGCCGGCGACAGTGTCTTGACTCATGACCAGTTGGATGCGCGGGCCAACCAGCTCGCTCGCCATCTGCTGGCTCGGGGTGCCCGGGCCGGTGACCGGATCGGGCTGCTGTTCGACCATGCGGTGCATTCCTATGTCGGCATGCTGGCGGTACTTAAGATCAACGCCGCGTACGTGCCGCTGGATGTCGGCTTCCCGCCCGACCGGTTGTCCTACATCGTGGGCGACGCCGGCGTGGGCATGGTGCTCACCCTGTCGCACCTGCGGGACCGCGTCGGGCATCTGCCCGCCACGCTCGTCTGTGTCGATGAGAGCGCGGCACAGATCGCGGCTCGCGACAGCCACCGGCTCACGACTGTGGAGAAGGGGGACCCGGTCGATGAGCTGTGCTATGTCATCTACACGTCGGGCTCGACGGGCCGGCCCAAGGGGGTGGCGGTCGAGCACGCCAGCATCTGCAACTTCGTCCGGGTCGCGGTCGAGGTCTATGGGATCGGGCCGGGGGACCGGGTGTATCAGGGTATGACGATCGCCTTCGACTTCTCCGTCGAGGAGATCTGGGTGCCGCTGCTGGCCGGGGCGACCCTGGTGCCCAAGCCGGGTGGGTCCAGCCTGCTGGGCGAGGAGCTCCGCGAGTTCCTGCACAACAAGCAGGTCACCGCGCTGTGCTGCGTGCCGACGCTGCTGGCGACCCTGGACGCAGACCTTCCCGGGCTGCGCTTTTTGCTGGTGTCGGGGGAGGCGTGCCCGCAGGACCTGATCGCTCGCTGGCACCGGCCCGACCGCCGGTTCCTCAACGTCTACGGCCCGACCGAGGCCACCGTCACCGCGACCTGGACCTCGCTGCACCCCGACCGGCCGGTGACGATCGGGGTCCCGCTGCCGACCTATTCCGCGGTGATCCTCGACCCGGCCGGGGAACCCCGGGCGCTACCGCCCGGTCAGGTGGGCGAGATCGGCATCGCCGGGATCGGACTCGCCCGTGGCTACCTCAACCGTGACGACCTCACCGACCGGGCGTTCATCCCCGACTTCGTCGGGATCGGCAACAACCCCACGCACCGGATCTATCGCACCGGGGACCTGGGCCGGATCAACGACGACGGCCAGATCGAATACCACGGCCGGATCGACACCCAGGTCAAAATCCGCGGCTACCGCGTCGAACTGACCGAGATCGAGTCGGTGCTGCTACAGGTACCCGGCATCGCCCAGGCCGTCGTCGATACCTACCAGCCCCAGCCCGGCACCATAGACCTGGTCGCCTACTACAGCCGGCGCACCGATACCCCCGCCATAGACCACCACCAGGTCTATGCGCAGCTGCGCGGGCGGCTGCCGCGGTACATGGTCCCGGCCTACCTCGAAGAGCTCGCGGTCATCCCGATGCTCCCCAGCGACAAAGCCGACCGCCGCAACCTCCCCGCTCCGAGCGGTCGGCGCAGCCAGACCGCACCGCACGCACTCGTCGGCCCGACGACCCACACCGAGAAACTTCTCACCGACGCGTTGGCCCACACCCTGCGTCTAAAACAGGTGTCGGTCGACGATCACTTCTTCGACGATCTGGGCGCCGACTCACTGCTCATGGCGCAGTTCTGCGCCCGGGTCCGCACGCGCACCGACCTGCCACCGGTGGCCATGAAAGACGTCTACCTGAACCCCACGATCCGTCGCCTGGCAGGCGTCCTGGCCGACGAAGTTCCCGCGGGAGCCGGGTCACCGGTGGTGACAGCGCCGGTGGCGCCCGCCGGCATCGCGACGTATGTCCTGTGCGGGGCGCTGCAGCTCGTGCTGTTCCTGGGATCGGTGTATTTCGGCGCGCTGGTGTTGGAGGGGGGCTTCAGGTGGATCACCGGCGGCGCTGGGTTGGTCGATACCTGGCAGCGTTCGCTCGTGTTCAGTGCGGTGAGCTTCTCGGTGCTGTGCGCCCTGCCGATCCTGGCGAAGTGGGTTCTCGTCGGTCGCTGGAAACCCCAGGAGATCCCCGTCTGGAGCCTTGCCTACGTCCGCTTCTGGCTGGTCAAACTCTTGATCAGGGCCAACCCTGTAGTGCTGTTCGTCGGCTCGCCGCTCTACCTGCTCTACCTGAGGGCGCTGGGCGCAAAGATCGGCCGCGGCGTCGCCATCTTCTCCCGGACGGTACCCGTATGCACCGACCTGCTCACCATCGGCGACCGCACCGTGATCCGCAAGGACTCGTCGTTCACCTGCTACCGGGCCAACGCCGGCCGGATCCAGATCGGCACCGTCACGCTCGGCGCGAACGTCGTCGTCGGCGAGGAGGCAGTCCTCGACATCGAGACCTCGATGGGCGACGGAGCCCAGCTCGGCCACGCGTCTGCTCTCAACACCGGCCAAGCCGTGCCCGACGGCCAACGCTGGCACGGTACGCCGGCACAGCGATCCGACCTGGATTACCGGGCGGTCGATCCGACCCGCTGCGGTGCCTTCAGGAGGGTCTTCTACAGCCTGATGCAGCTGCTCAACGCGGTGGTCCTGACCGGGCCGCTGGTGACGGTGATCATGATCACGCTGCTTGAGGAGGTTTCCTGGCTCGCAGGGCTGATCGGCCCGGGCCACCACGCCTTGACGAGCGGGGCGTTCTACCGCGACGCGCTGGTGATTTCGCTCGTGCTGTTCTTCGGCGGCGTGCTCATCGGACTCGGGTACGTGGTTACCGTCCCGCGCGTGCTGAACCTTGCCCTCAGGCCGGACGCGGTGTACCCGCTGTACGGGTTCCACTTCTGGATCCAGCGGACAATCGCGCGCACGACCAACCGCAGGTTTTTCACGTTCCTCTTCGGCGACAGTTCCGCCATCGTCGGCTACCTGCGCGCACTCGGATACGACCTCTCCCGTGTGGAGCAGACCGGGTCGAACTTCGGTATGGCAGTCAAGCACGAGACGCCGTACCTGAGCACAGTCGGCAGCGGCACGATGGTCTCCGACGGGCTCTCGTTCATCAATGCCCACTTCTCCAGCACGTCCTTCCGCGTGTCACGAGCATCGATCGGACCGCGCAGCTTCCTCGGGAACAACATCGTCTACCCCTCCCAGGCCAGGACGGGTGACAACTGCCTCCTCGCGACGAAAGTCATGGTCCCGATCGACGGGCCGCTCCGGGAGGGTGTCGGACTCCTGGGATCCCCGCCCTTCGAGATACCGCGGTCGGTACAGCGCGACCGCACCTTCGATGCCCTGAAGAGCGGCGGCGAGCTGCGCCGCCGGCTGGGCGCGAAGAACCGGCACAACGCGGTCACCATCGGGTTGTTCCTGGTCGTGCGGTGGATCTACTTCTTCGCTCTCACCCTGTTGTCCCTGGCCGCGGGGGACCTGTACCACTGGCTGGGCGAGTTGGCGTTCGCGGCCGCCATGGCCCTCGTCTTCCCGCTCAGCGTCGCCTACTTCGTCCTCGTCGACCGCGCCGTGACCGGGTTCCGGGCCCTGCAGCCGAGGTTCTGCTCGATCTATGACCTCTCCTTCTGGCAGCACGAGCGCTTCTGGAAAGTGCCCGCGATGATGTACGTCCAGGTGTTCAACGGCACGCCATTCAAAAACACGATCTGGCGGCTGCTGGGTGTCCGGATCGGTCGCCGAGTCTTTGACGACGGCTGCTGGTTGACCGAGCGCAGCCTCGTCTCCATCGGAGATGACTGCACGCTCAACGCGGGCAGCACGATCCAGAGCCACTCACTCGAAGACGGCACTTTCAAGTCCGACCACATCACCATCGGCGCCGGATGCACCGTCGGGATCAACGCCTTCATCCACTACGGCGTGACGATGGACGACGGCGCGGTACTTGACGCGCACGCCTTTCTCATGAAGGGCGAGCAGATCGCGCCGCACGCACGGTGGCGTGGAAACCCCGCCCACGAGATTCGGGCCGTCGCTGCCCGCACCGCGGCACGGGAGGGCCGCGATGAGCCGGCTCGTTAAAGGTGGGGGTGCGTTCGAGGGCAATGACGGCAGTGACGTCGCTGGGATCGCGTACCGCTCGGCGCGGTGAGTGTCGTGAGCGTGGGGATCGCCCGTAAGCCTGACACCACCGCTCGCGCTTTGACCGTCCTCGACGCCGCGGGCATCGCGCCACATTTGGTGACCACCATCCCCGGTCGAGTCACCGCGCACATCCCTGCCGCAGTGGTGAACGACGCGGTTCGACTCCTCCACGACGTCTTCATCCCGCATACCGACGACGTAGGCGTCACCGTTCCGTCGGGCTGGTTTGCGTCTGAGTTCGCGACGGTTACTGCTGCTCCTCGGGGGCACGTTGCTCGCCGGTAGCGGCAAGCGGGTCTGGCAGCCGCCCCCGGCTCAACGCGGCGAGCGCTGGGAGATCGCGGGCCCGCACCGCGGGCAACCGGACTTCCTCGCCATCGTGCAGGACGGCCCAAACCCCGGACCGGTCATCGATCCGCAGGCCCCGTAGGTCCGACCAGGTGATCTGCCGCGAGCCCAGAACTCGATGCACCACCACAGTTTCCGCGCCGACCACCGTGCGGGTCCGCACCAGCCAGATCGCCACCCCCAACGGCACCAGGTACAGCACCTGCAGTCCCGGTGCGCCGAAGGCCACCGGGGTGATACACACGACCAGCCCGAACACCCCGATCAAGGCGGTGAGCGGCCGCCGGAAGGTTACCGGGGTGGAGTCGGTCATCACGTAATAGTGGCAGGCGGGATCGCTGGTCTACCAACGGTTCGGTCGTGCGTGCTGATCATGCCCGTTCGCCATGTCCTCGACTCGCGGGCGATCACGGCTCTCGGTCGCCGGGACCTCGGGAGGGTCAGGCGCAGCGCCCGGGACAGGATGAGGTTGACGGTGCCGGGGCAGGCCCGTTACCGTCGCCAGGTGCTGACCCCCACCGGGCTCGTACTTTGCAGGCGCGTCGTCTGAGCAGCCACGAGCCGTCGACGCGCCAACCCTCGCTTCCAGCCCTACTCGGGCGGCGGGGGTTTTTTAATGCTCAGGGCGAGCAAACGAACAGCTGAGGCAGGACGATGACAATCGTGACCCCGCGACAAGTGCCGAGCACCGAGCAACTGCCCAAGCCGGTCCCACCCGCGGGTGCGCCGGTGCGTGTCACCGGCGCCCAAGCGTTGGTGCGCTCGCTTGAGGCGGTCGGGTGTGAGGCGGTGTTCGGTATCCCCGGCGGCGCCGTGCTACCGGCCTACGATCCGCTGCTCGACTCGACCGCGGTGCGTCATGTTCTGGTCCGCCACGAGCAGGGTGCGGGGCATGCTGCGGCCGGTTATGCCCAGGCCACTGGGCGGGTCGGCGTGTGCATGGCCACCTCCGGCCCGGGTGCGACCAACCTGGTCACCCCGATCGCCGACGCACATATGGACTCGGTGCCGATCGTCGCGATCACCGGTCAGGTCCCGCGGGCCTCGATAGGCAGCGACGCCTTCCAGGAGGCGGACATCTGCGGCATCACGATGCCGATCACCAAGCACAACTTCCTGGTGACCGATCCGGCGGACATCCCACGGGCCATCGCCGAGGCGTTCCACCTCGCGTCCACCGGAAGGCCCGGACCGGTGCTGGTGGACATCCCCAAGGACGTGCTGCAGGCCCAGACCTCCTTCTGCTGGCCCCCCGAGATCAACCTGCCGGGATACCGGCCGACCACCCGGCCGCACGGCAAGCAGATCCGGGAGGCTGCCCGGCTGATCGCCACCGCGCGGCGCCCGGTGCTCTATGTCGGCGGTGGGGTGGCCAGGGCGGGGGCCACCGCGGCGTTGCGGGAGCTGGCCGAGCTCACCGGCGCGCCGGTGGTAACCACGCTGATGGCTCGCGGTGCCTTTCCCGACTCGCACCCGCAGCATGTGGGCATGCCCGGCATGCACGGCACGGTGGCCGCGGTCGCGGCGATGCAGCGCTCTGATCTGCTGATCGCGCTCGGCGCCCGGTTCGACGATCGGGTCACCGGGCAGCTGTCCACCTTCGCGCCGGACGCCGCGGTGGTGCATGCCGACATCGACCCCGCGGAGATCTCCAAGAACCGCCGGGCCGACGTGCCGATCGTCGGTGACTGCGCCGAGGTGATCGGCGAGCTGATCACGGCGGTGCGGGCCGAGTTCGACTCTGTACGGCCGGATCTCGCCGCGTGGTGGGCACAGCTGGACAGCTGGCGCACGACGTTCCCGCTGGGCTACGACCCCCCGACGGACGGCATGCTCTCCCCGCAGTTCGCCATCAAGCGGATCGGTGACCTGGTCGGCCCGGACGCGATCTACACCGCAGGGGTGGGCCAGCACCAGATGTGGGCGGCGCAGTTCATCAGGTACGAGAAACCGGGCACCTGGATCAACTCCGGGGGGCTTGGCACGATGGGTTTCGCGGTGCCGGCGGCGATGGGCGCCAAGTTGGGCCGGCCCGACGTCGCGGTCTGGGCCATCGACGGCGACGGCTGCTTCCAGATGACCAATCAGGAGCTCGCGACCTGCGCCATCGAGAACATCCCGATCAAGGTCGCCGTGATCAACAACGGTAGCCTCGGCATGGTCCGGCAGTGGCAGAACCTGTTCTACTCCGAGCGTTACTCGCAGACCGACCTCGGGACCCATTCCCGCATCCCGGACTTCGTGAAGCTCGCCGAGGCGCTGGGCTGCGTGGGTCTGCGCTGCGAGGCCGAGCCGGATGTGGACCGGGTCATCGAGCAGGCGATGGAGATCGACGACCGACCGGTCGTGATCGACTTCGTGGTGGGCAAGGACGCCCAGGTCTGGCCAATGGTCGCCGCGGGCCACAGCAACGACCAGATCATGGCGGCGCACAACATCCGCCCGCTGTTCGACGAGGATGGGTCCTGATGTCCAATCACACCATGTCGGTGCTGGTGGAGAACAAGCCCGGCGTCCTGGCCCGGGTGGCGGGGCTGTTCAGCCGCCGTGGGTTCAACATCCACTCGTTGGCGGTCGGGCCCACCGAGAACCCCGACATCTCCCGGATGACCATCGTGGTCGGCGTGGACGAGCTGCCCCTGGAGCAGGTCACCAAACAGCTCAACAAACTGATCAACGTCATCAAGATCGTCGAGCTCGACCCGGCGGCGGCGGTGCAGCGGGAACTGCTGCTGGTGAAGATCCGGGCGGACACCACGGTGCGCTCCCAGGTGCTCGAGACTGTCGCGCTGTTTCGGGCCAAGGTGGTCGACGTCTGCCCGGAGGCGTTGACCATCGAGGCCACCGGGACCGCGGACAAGCTCGATGCCCTACTCCGGATGCTGGAGCCCTTCGGCATCCGCGAGATGGCCCAGTCCGGCATGGTCGCCATCGGCCGCGGCCCCCGCGCGATCACCGCCAACCCGCTCCGCTAACCCGCGCCGCCGTCGCGTTCTGGATGCAGAACGCTGCTATTCGGCCCAGATAAGCGCGTTCTGCATCCAGAACGCGGTAGAGCTACGCGAGGAGCCCACGATGAGCGAGATCTTTTATGACGAGGACGCTGACCTGTCGATTGTCGGGGACCGCAAGGTGGCGGTGATCGGGTATGGCAGCCAGGGGCATGCGCATGCGCTGAGCTTGCGCGATTCCGGAGTCGACGTCCGCGTCGGGCTGCCGGAGACATCCAAGTCGCGCCCCAGGGCAGCCGACGAGGGCCTGCGGGTCGTGACGCCGGCGCAGGCGTCCGCCGAGGCCGATGTCGTGATGGTCCTGGCGCCGGACACCAAGCAGCGCACCATTTACGCCCAGGACCTCGCGCCGAACCTGAACTCGGGGGATGCGCTGATGTTCGGGCACGGCTTCAACATCCGGTACAACCTGATCAAGCCCCCGTCCGATGTGGACGTCGCGATGGTGGCTCCCAAGGGGCCTGGGCATCTGGTGCGCCGGCAGTTCGTCGACGG
>JBOHFU010000082.1:0-10151 GCA_050699675.1 Pseudonocardiaceae bacterium | reverse complement strand
CCAGCTCGTGCACACCGGCGACGCGGGGGTATTGCCTGGTCAGGTCTGTGACGATCTTGCGGATGGCGGGGCGGTCGCGGACCTCGGCTGGGGCCTGGCGGTGCGCGGCCAGCAACGCGCGGGCGGTCTGCTCGGGTTTACCCCACTGCCACCACGCGCGGGCCATGTCAGTGTGTGGCCGTCCACGCCGCTCGGGTGTGGGGAACTGGCCGGGATGTAGCCCTCGCCCGGCGTGCAGGGCCGCACCAGCGTCGCCGAGAGACCAGTGGACGCCGACGTGGTAGAGGGTGACCTGGGCTGGGGTGACGGTGAACGGGTGCCCGCCAACGGGACGGTCTGGCAGCCGGGCGGCGGCCTGTTCGGCTTCGGTGATCAGCTCCAGGGCGCGGTCCCGGTCGCTGGCCTGGGCGGCGTTGTACGCACAGGTGCACAGCTTTTGCGTGTTGGGCTGGCGGCGGACCCTGTGCGACTGCACGCATGGGTCGAGACCAGTCACGGTGAGCCCGTCGCCGAACCACCCTCGACCCTGCGCTACACGACGCTGCTCACCGTCCCACCGAGCCCCAGGAGATGATCATCATGACCGATCGCCCCACCCTCTGGATCATCGGGGAGACCTGCGGCCTCGGGCCGCTGCGCCGGGATCTCGCCGAGCTGTACTGGCAGTGGGAGAACGAGCTCCGCGTGATGGTAGGCAACGGCCGGCAGATCGCGTTTGTGATTGCAAATAAGACCGAGAATGTACCCGGAAGATCTACGGCACTTAGGGAACGTCTCCGGGGCCGACCTAAGCCGATTCCCGGGTGGTTGTCACTCAGTTCGTCGCGCTCCACCGCACCTGGGCCCAGAAGGAACTTGATTAGGTCTGTCGGCGAAACGCCGACCCGACTGGCAGCTACTTTAGCGTGCTATGGCTCAACGTCAACACCATCTCATCCATTACCGGGGCATCGGGAAACGGTTGTATCTCGCCTATCTTCCGCCACCCCCATGACAGGTACGCGAATCGAGCAGCGATGTTGTCGGGTCGCACTAATAAGTGTGCCAGCTGCTCTGGTCGGTCGCCAAGGAGCGCGTCATGGAGTACGCGGCCGAACCCATGACGCTGCCAGCGGGGATCGACGGCAAACTCGCGGAAGATGTACACCGGCTCAGACTGCTCGGGGATCCGCACATCAGGGAGGGCACTCCGAACTTCATCCCAGATATCCTGGGCCTTATCACGAGGATTGCCAAAGGCGTAGCCAACCATGACGTCATCCAGCCAGCCGACCACGGTGCCAAAGCCGCGACCGGGTGCATACAGCGTCTCCAGCCGCTCCCAGAACTGCTCTGGGCTGTAGAATGGATTATGTTGTTGGTCGAGGTGAGTCTTCACGTATAATGCCGTCAGTGACTCACGTAACCGCAGCGTGCCCGCGGCATCGTAGCGTGTTATCTGCAACTCTGGCTTGATCATGAAGTTAGGTTCTTGTGGTGAGTGGGCTGGTCGGGTCGGGGAATGACACCTCGAGGCACTCGCCATACTCCTTCGCCCAGCTCTGACGGCGCTCGTGCACCGGGATGGCGCCAAGCACCTTCTGGCCAAGATCGACGACTGGACGATTGCGATACATCACGGGCAAGTTGGTAATGGTCGCCTGGGCATGGCGCGCACCTTGCGTGAGGTCTCCACTACGGACGAGACACAGCGCCCGCAGCAGTTCAATATGCGCTGAGTCGCGCTCGTTAGAATCGGCATACAATGTCAGCGTCGCCTGCTGTGCCTGCTCGGCTTGAGCGAAGTTCCCCGCGTGTGAGTAAACGAAGCTCTCAGTGAAACGCAGATTTCCCTCGTCCCAATCAAATAACGAATCCCTGCGGCTGACAGATGCCGGGAGCTTACTGGAGCACTCGCGCGCCTGGCACAAGGTCTGCTCGGCTTCACCGTATCGTCCCGCGAGCGCCAAAGTCTGCGCCTTGCCCGCAAAGAAGCCAGGCAGTACCTCGGGCGGTGCCTTGTCGAGGTGTGCCTCAGCCTCGTTGACGAGCCCTAGGATGGCTGGGATCGATCGGTGCTCATAACCAGCGCGGACCACTTCGTGGCCCCGTATCCAGAACATCGTGTAAGGATCGGCGGCTTTATCAGCGGCCAGGCGAGCCGTCCGCCACCAGCGCCGCGCTTCAACGAGGTCACCCAAGTCAGCAACCGTGGCAGCCGTGAAAGCGGCAAGCAACGCACTGGCTTGCAAGAGCTTCCGCTGGGCCGCCTCGTCCGGGTAACGGTGCATCGCGAGCTGCACACCGTGGAGATCGCCAATGAGCGCCGGCAACAACGTAGCCGGCGCTGTGACGAGGCAGGCATGCCCATAATCCAGCGCGATTTGCTGCCACTCGTCCACGTCAGCGGTGACCCGTTCGTCTGAAAAGGAGCGGTGTAGTTCGTGCCGGACAGCCTCCAGGATGGGGCCAGTACCGCCCACACCGAGTACCGCAGCTTGTAGAATGAATGTTCGTCGTTCCATCGTATCTTCACCATCCTCGCCCGCCAGTCGCAGAAGCGGGTCGAGATTACTGTCGAGAAAATCATCTAGCGATGCCGTTGGTCCTGTGCATGCTTGGCTCATCGTGTGAGCCGAGCTTAGCACTACGTGTCTACTGGCATCGTCCAGATGCCGGAAACCCCTCTTTCCCTGGTCCAAGAGATCGAACCACAGCCGCTCCGGCGGGATGCGCAGCACTCGCGCCCAGTACCGCAACGTGTCCAAATTGAGGATTGGTGGACCGGTTTCAATCCTGCTGATCTGGGGCTGCTTCAGGCCAAGCCATTGCCCGAGCAGCCCCTGCGAAATTCCACCGGGCCCGTAGACCGCGTGGTGATACGGGTTCATACGGTAGGCACGGCCCACTCGCCCGATATGCTGGGCGGCAAAAGCCTCGCAGAGCTGTTCTGTCTGCCAGAACTCGGCCGGGACCTCTGGAGGGGCGATGAACTTATCCCGTGAAGCTCGCTGGCAGCGGGCACATTGGCGTTCGGCGTTGTCTGTCGCCAAGTGGGTACCGCAGCGGCAGTACCGCTGCCGTCCTGGCCGTGATCCCACGGCGTCCCTCCCATCCGTATCTGATCCGGGTACAGTGTAACGGTCGCTCCTCGCCCTTGATCCACGGTCCGACCGGCGAGGAGTACCTCCCCCTTCGCAGCGGTGAATGCGCCTATTCCGCGTTCGTCATGCACCCGAACGCGCCCATCCAGTTGAGTGATCTCCTATGGCCCCAGGGCCGGGCTGAACGCAGAGCCGGTGCGTCCCTCATCCGGGACGCCTCCCCCGCTTCCACCGGTCCGGCGATCCCCGGTCCTGGGTGCCTAGCAGCGACGACTCGTAGATGGGCTGAGATGGCGGCTTTGGCTTTGCGCATCATGGAGGGTAGCGCCAGCGTTGCCAAGCAGGCGTGCTACGCCCGGCGCCTCATTGCGGCGGGCGAACGATTGCAGCGGCGGGCCAAGGGGACGAGCGGAGTGGTCATTGAGGGCGAGGTTCTTGCCGACACATGACCCGGGGTGGAGCCGCACCCACAACGGCGGCGGTGGGGTGGGTGTTTCTCGATCGCCACCGGCACGATGGTTACACCATCCGGTGGCGGCGCGGTGACTCGATAGCGCACGTGCTGAGTGGCCGGCAGGTGGGCGATCACGGGATGTCCGAGGTACTGGACACCATCTCGGTAGCGTCGTCTGGTTGGACTGATCTTGCCGAGGTTCGCCTGACCGGCCAGCGGTGGCTGCGCCAACGGTGAGAAGCAAGTGGCCTGTTCGCGGACCAGCTTGTGGTCCGGCTCGTCGGCATAGAGCTTCACCAGGGCTGAGGAATCGGCGTAGACGATCACTCGCGGCACTCGCGGACCAAGTCCGCGAGTGGGTGACCTTGGCCGGCTCGACGCTGGGCGCCGGCTAGGTCGTCGCTGGGCGCCGGCTAGGTCGTCGCTGGCCGGTCTGGGTCGAGGCGGGCTGACTGGTGCCAGCAGGCCCGCGGCGGCCAGGCGTTCACGGACCCGGAGCGACTCGTCGTCGGTCAGCTCCGGGCCCATGGCGGCATCGAGCACCTGAGCCATGCCTGCATGCTAGCAGGCGTGACATCTATCCATGTCACTTCCTCGCCATCCACGTCGACGTTGTCGACGGCTATTTCCGTAACCATTCCAGCACGGTTCGGTCCACCGTCTCGATCTGCTTTTCGTCGTAGCGATAGTCGTGGTGCACACCCGATAGAACTGTCAGTTCTTTGCGTTGGCTGCAGCATTTGTCGTGCAGGATCCGAACGCTGTCCGGTGTGATGAGGCCGTCATTTTCGCCCGCGACAAAAAGAACCGGTTGGCGCAGGTTTTCCCACACGTCGGTCATGAGGTGGTTCTTCGCGTCCTCGACGACCGAGTAGGGCACTCGCACTGTGACGGAGCCAGCCAGGTCCGGCAAATCGCGGACATAGCAACGCTCACCGTCGATCCGCCAGGTGTCCTTGGACTCGTCGTAGTCCTCGGTCCAGATGAACGAGCGGGTCGGCATGATCGCCACGACCTCGGTGATCCGCTCGTCGGCCGCTGCGCGCAGCGCGGCGACATAGGCGCCGTAGCAATATCCGATGAGGATCCGACGGTCGGAATCACAGCGCGGGAGGATATCGAGTATCGCGGTAATATCGTGGATCTGTTGAGTCGTGGTGCAGTCGGCCGAGCACCCACCACTTTGCCAGGTGCCGCGCGGATCAAAACGCACTGCGGTGATCCCGATCGTGGGCAACTTGTTCGCCAACGCGACAGAAGACGCATAGTCCTTGCTGTCGAGAAAGCCGGGAAGGAGAACGGCTACGCCCCGGGGGTCAGACGCCTCGTGTACCGCTACGGACAGATCGGCGAGATTGATGTCGGCCGCTCCTTTCGGACGATCAGGGGTTCAAGCCAACCAGGTCACCGTTCAGATCGAGGTAGTCGGTGGCCGATGAGAACTGATCCACCGTACTCAGGGCGCCGATCCGCGCCACCCATGCCTGCGCATCGAGTCGCCATGTCTGCAGGTAGCTGACGCACCAGGTCGGCGTGACCTGCGATCGACGCCGCTCCGCGGCGGCCAGAGCGAACAGGGCCGCGGCGTGCACCGGCTGCTGGGCCTGGGCCGCTATCCGATCGGCGGCGCGGGCGATGAACTCCCTCCGGCGGAGCAGGAAGGCCTGCCAGTAATCCGGATCAGTCAACTGAACCACCGGAAAACGACGGCGCAAGAGGTCGATCATGCCCTCCGCGATGACCTCGCCGAATTCCTCAGCGGCCGCGCGTTCCGGGTCTTCGAACGGGTCATAGTGCAATTGGCGGACGGACCCGACGCGTCCTACCCGGGCGGCGGCTATCCAGTCGAACAGGAACAGCCAGTCCTCATTGTAGATCTTCGGGAAGAAGCTGAACTGCTGCGTGGTGTCGACCAGCAGGGCAGAACCGCTGACGAAGACACCTTGCCTGGGCTCGCCAAGTCGGTTGGCATGGCAGACCACTGAGTTGTCCGGCCAGTCGGCGACCGCCAGCGCGATCGCTGCGAGCCTGTCCAGTCCGGCGGCGGCGCGACGCACCAAAGCGTCGGGCACGTCGAAGATGTCGTCGTCGAGGAACAGCACCGTGCGCCAGCCAAGCATCCGGCCAAGCAACAGGCCGATATTGCGCTTGGTGTTCAGCGGCCCGTGCCGCCCGTCCTCGACCTCAGCCAGACGCGACGATGCGAATGCGAGCAGGGGATGGTCGTAGCAGTCCGGCAGGTGCACGGCATGCCACCGCAGCCCGGGCCACTCGCTCGCCAACGCGGCGAACTCCTCCGACCGCACCTGGCCGCTGCACACTGCAACCAGGTGGCAGCCGAGCCGAGCGGCGAGTTCGACAGCGGGCGCCACATGGCGGGTGGGACGCCCTGCCGCCACCACGATCGCGTCGACCGGGCGAGGTGACCCAGCTTGAACGCGCCGGAGCAGGGTGGAGCAGGACTCGCGGTGAGCGGCAGACATCGTTGATTACCGTAACCCGTTCAGGTGCGCAATCAGATCCGGGGCGGGAACTCGTACAGTCGATTCTCCTCGATACGCAGGTCTGGCGTCGGGACCGCGTGATCGGCAACCTGTACTCGCATAAGGAGGCCGAACGTCTGGGCGCCGGCGAAACGGCTGCGGAGGTACGCAGAGTTCTCGTCCCGCAGGCCCTCGTCAGTGAGGCATCGCACAGCACCGTACACGCCGCGGGTGAACACGCCACTACAGATCGTGAGAGTCCGCGTGCTGTAGTGCGGGTTCAGGGTCCGGAGGAGCAGTCCGACGTCTTCGACCACCGCGCCCTGTGGGTCATCGCCAGTCAATCGCGGTCGGAACCGCTGCCGAGGCTCGGGATCGACGACCTCGAAGATCTCGCCGTCTAGTCGATCACCTTCCACCTGCCGCACCGGGACCTCGCCGCCTGGGAGAATACGGCCTTCGCCCTGCATACGAGCTATGTTGCCGAGCAACACAAGGTGCGCTTTGAGATCGTCGGCCTCGAACCCCGTAGCGAGTGCGAACCGGACGTCAGATACCGGGTTCTGGGCTCGGATGTGGCCGAACAGTTCCACGAGCGCATCGAGGTCCGCGTAGCCGGCGAGCGCCATATAGTTGTGGTTCTTGGTCGACGCGAAGGGCGGTCGGTCTTTCTCCCCGAGTGCTCCACAGATGATCCGCACCGGCCCGCCGTCGGGGAAGTGCCACAGGCTTTGCGGGAGGTTCGCCGCTGACTGGTCGAGCTCGCCGACGGCCGCGGCGCGGAGGTTCCTGAGTTCCGCGAAGAGCTTGTCGCGCTCGCCGAGCTCCTCCTCGGTCAGTTCATCGTCCCGGAGTAGCCGAGGCGGGTCGCTGTCCAGTGAACGGTGCGAAGCGAAGAACGTCGCATAGCCCCGCAGGCGAGGCTCTGGCGGGACCTTCGGAGCGTCGGCGCTCTCCCACGACGAGACGCTGGACGTCCCGACCCCCAGTGCACTGCCCAGGTCGGGCTGTCTCACCGCCTCATCCCAGTGATGCAGGCGTAACGAGCGCAAGCGGCTGGCGAGCGCAGATGCCTGTACGTCCGACCGTCGCGACTGGCGTGTCACACCCACCTCCTCAGGTTTCTTCACCGAACTTCACCGGGGACCGTAAAGTTATGAGTCGCAGCATGTCAGCTAGATACTAAGAGTAGCGGTAACGCACAGGTGACCTCAATCACACAGGAGACCCTGATCACGTTGAAAATTTGAGTACCTGCCTCTATACTTTGGTGTATGGTAGTAAACTTCACTGAAGTTCGATGATCTCCGCAGGGTTGTCAACGATGGCTAGTAAACCACCCCTACGTGAGAACTCCGGCTCAGGGGCACCCCCCACACCGAGCGCACCGCGCCGGCTTGGGCGGCACCTGGCGAACAGCAAACACCCCCGGACATCGTTTGGCCGCGACCCGGGGGCGTCTGCACCTCAACGACGACCTCCGCCGTACAGGCACCGCAGTACCCGCTCCAGGGAGAAACGCCATGCTCACTCTAACCGTCCTGACAACAGCGCAACCGCCGCCTGATCAGGGGTCGTACACTTCTGTGCTCCTGCTGCTCATCGTGATCGTGGTTCTGATCGTCATCGGCAAGGTGCTGACCAGGGACATCGGAACACTCGCAGCCGTGGTATCCGCCGCTGTCACCAGCATCTTCGCGAACCTGCGAGCTCTCATCGTTGTGGTGCTCGCGATCGTCCTGGTGCTCGCGCTGGCGTATGCCGGCAGAGACAGCGGCGGCGCCAGCAGGCCTGCCGGACCTTCCCCCACCCAGTCCAGCGTTTGACACCAGGCAGGTGCCTGCGGGCGGGGCATCACCTCGTCGGTCGCTGGGCTGCACCCGATAGCGTGAGTTGGTGGCCGATGAGGTGTACCGCTGTGTGGCCCAGGTCTGGGTGGCTCTGATCCGTGCCCTGGATCTGCGCCTCGACATCGCCGGGCAGGAGCACATCCCGACCACCGGCGGTGGTGTGGTGGTGATGAACCACACCGGGTACCTCGACTTCGTACTCGCCGGCCTGCCGTTCTGGCGCGAGCGTGGGCGGCTGGTGCGCTTCATGGCCAAGCAGGAGGTGTTCACGAATCGGATGACCGGGCCGTTGATGCGGGCCATGCACCACATCCCGGTCGACCGCGCGGCGGGGGCGACCTCGTTCCGAGCAGCGGTCGAGGCGCTGCGGGCGGGCGAGTTGGTGGGAGTCTTCCCGGAGGCGACGATCAGCCGCAGCTTCTGCCTGAAGGAGTTCAAGTCCGGCGCCATGCGGATGGCGCGTTCCGCGGGTGTCCCGCTGATCCCCGTGACGCTGTGGGGCAGCCAACGGGTGTGGACCAAGGATCGCAAGCCCACCATCCGCGCCGCGCGGCATATCCCGATCAGCATCACCATCGGAGCACCGCTGACCCCCGGGCGCGGGCCAGCTACAGACACCACGCTGGTCGACGTGATGAGCGATCTGCTCGAGGAAACCCGTGCCCGCTATCCGGAGGCGCCCGGCAACGATCCCTGGTGGGTACCGGCGCATCTCGGGGGCACGGCACCGACGCCGGAACGCGCTGCCGAGCTGGACACCGAGGAACAGTTGGAGCGCGCCCGCCGCGAGGCCCAGGGATGAGTGCAGGGGTTACTGCTGGTCCTGTTGCTGGGTCACCGCCCGCGCTTGGGCCTGCGCGCGGCGCTGCTCGAATCGGCTGGCTTGCCCGTCGAGCTGGGTGAGGAACTCGGCGAGCTCGCCGCGGGCCTTCTCACCCTCTGCGTCCAGGCCCTCCAGGTCGAACACCCCCCAGTTGCGCAGCAGCGGCCAGATCACTTCGTCGTGGTGGATGCGCAGGTCGTAGATGCCGGCCCGGGCGATCAACGCGGCCTTGCGGGCGAATCCGGGGATGACGATGCCCGGCATCGCGAAGTTGGTGACTTCATCGGTGATCGCGCGCAGGGTGCGGCCAGGGGAGACGTCGAGGGCAGCTTTGACGAGGTTGCGGTAGAAGACCATGTGGAGGTTCTCGTCGGTGGAGATCCGGGTGAGAAGTCGTTCGGCGATGGGGTCTTCGGTGTAGCGGCCGGTGTTGCGATGCGAAATTCGGGTGGCGAGTTCTTGGAAGGAGACGTAGGCGAGGATGCGCAGCAGCGGTGCTTCTTGGGTGTTGTAACCGGTCTGCATGACCTGCATCCGGGCCCGTTCCAGCTCCACCGGGTCGACCCCGCGCGTTACCAGCAGGTAGTCACGGATGCAGTAGGCGTGCCGTCCCTCCTCGGCGGTCCAGCGGTGCACCCAGGTACCCCAGGCTCCGTCGCGGCCGAACGCGCGCTCGATCTCCCGGTGGTAGCTGGGCAGGTTGTCCTCGGTGAGGAGGTTGACCTCCAGCGCAGTCCGGGCGATCGGCGACAGCCGCGACTGCTCCGGGTCCCACGGCTGCCCGCCGAGGTCGAGATAGTCACGGCCCAGACTCCACGGCACGTACTCGTGCGGCATCCACTCCTTGGCGGCGGCCAGGTGCCGGTCGAGGTTCTCGGTGACCACCGGCTCGAGGTCGTGCAGTAAGCGGACGCTGTCCGAGGTCGTCGTCATGGCGGTCCTCAGCTGGTGGTCGAGATGGGCCTGCCTATCGTAGTGTTTGCCGCGCCCGCCGTTGACTGACCGTTGCCGTTGCGACTACCTCGCACAGCCCTGCTGTCTGTGCTCGCCGCCGGTACGCATGCGGCATTGCGGCCCTCCCACCCTCGTAGGTCACTGCGGTGATCAGGCACCCTGGAAGGCGTGCTGCGTCCGGATGACCCTGAGCCGTTGACGGCGCTGCTCGGCGGCCGCTGGGCAGCGCTGGACGCCACCGCGCCCGCCGTGGCCTTCGTGGCTGCCTGGTTGGTCTCGGGCCACTCCCTCGGCTGGGGTGCGGGTGCGGCGCTGGTCACCGGGGCCGCGGTTGCGGCGGTGCGCTGGCGCCGCGGTGACCGCCCGCTGGCCGCTCTCCTAGGCCTACTGGGTGTCTCGATAGCGGCGCTGATCGCGTTGTACACCGGCCGTGCCGCGGACTTCTTCCTCGCCCAGTTGCTGTCCAACGTCGTCAGCGCGCTGGTCTGGGCGGTCAGTGTGCTG
>JBOHFU010000081.1:0-10166 GCA_050699675.1 Pseudonocardiaceae bacterium | reverse complement strand
GCGAGGTGAACTTCGAGGCGGCCAGCCTGACGACGCTGGTGGATTCGCCGGTGCTGGCGGGCGAATACTTCCGCGCCGTCCCGCTGTCGACCGGGACGCCGGCGGTCGGGATGAGCATCGCTGCCGATAGTCCGGCCGCGCTGCAAGCGAGCCCGCAGTTCACGGATGCGATGTGGAAGCTTGTCGATGAGGCGAAGGCGCTCTTTGGTGCCGAACCCTACAAGAATTACAATTTTCTGTTCACTCTGAGCGACCGCGTGGCGCATTTCGGGCTCGAACACCACCAGTCGAGCGACAGCCGGGTCGCCGAGCGGGCGCTGATCGACGAGGCGCAGGGGCGGCTCGCGCTGGGTGTCCTCCCGCACGAGTACGTTCATTCTTGGAACGGCAAGTACCGTCGCCCTGCCGGGCTGGCGACGCCCGACTTCCAGACGCCGATGCAAGGCGAGATGCTCTGGGTCTACGAGGGGCTGACACAGTATTACGGCAACGTGCTGGCGGTGCGCAGCGGGCTCTGGACGCCTCAACAGTATGACGACACGCTGGCCCAAGCCGCCGCCAGCCTCGACCACACGCCCGGTCGGCTTTGGCGTCCGCTGATCGACACGACTGTCGCGGCGCAGCTCCTCTACAGCGCGCCGCCGGAATGGAGCGCCGAGCGGCGCGGCGTCGATTTCTATAATGAGGGCTGGCTCATCTGGCTCGATGCTGGCACGCTCATCCGCCAGCTCACTTCGGGACAGCGCTCGCTTGACGACTTCTGCCGCCGTTTCCATGGCGGGCAGGCGGGACCGCCGGTCGTCAAGCCGTACACCTTCGACGATGTGGTGGCGACGCTCAACGAGGTCGCGCCCTACGACTGGCGGGCGTTTTTCAACCAGCGCCTCTACACGACGGACTTCCACGCCCCACTCGGGGGTATCGAGCGCGGCGGCTGGCGGCTCACCTACGACGCCCAGCAGGGCCAGCGAATAATGGATCTGGAAGCGGCCCGCAAGCGCGTCGAGATGGGCTACTCGCTTGGGCTACGGCTGAACACCGACGGCCTCATCACCGACGTGATTCCGGGGATGCCCGCGGCGGAAGCCACACTCGGCCCCGGCATGACCGTTGCCGCCGTTGACGGCAAGGCGTTTTCGCCCGACACCCTGCGTGACGCCGTAGGTGCGGCAAAGACCTCCAAGGAGCCGATTCAACTGCTCGTCAACAACGAGGGCGCTCTCATCAACTATCCGATCGACTACCACGGCGGCGAGTTGTACCCACACCTCGTACGCGACGGCGCCAAGCCCGACCTACTCAGCCAGACGATCGCACCGCGCACCCCGAGACGGTGAGCCGCCTCTACTCGAGCAGCCGTAGGCTGCACCGGTGATCGATGTGCTGGTGGCCGGGGGTGGCCCGGCGGGATGGGCGGTGGCGGCGGCCTGCGCGCGGCTGGGGCTGGACACCGAGCTGGTGGACCCGGCGCCGGACCGGCCGTGGCGGGCCACTTACGGCTCCTGGCGGGGAGAGCTGCCCGACGACGCTGACGCAGCGGTGGCAGCAGCTGGCCGCGGCGAGGCTATCGGCACCACCGGGCACCGGCTGGGCTGGGAGTACGTGGTGCTGGACAACAGCGCGCTGCGGGACGGATTCGCCGCCGCACCAGTAAGAGTGAGCAAGGGCCGGGTGCGGGATGCCCGCCCAGATCCGGACGGGGTCACCGTCGGTCTGGACGGCAGCCACCGGCGGTCGGCCGTCCTGCTCGACGCGACCGGTGCGGCGCGCTCGGTGCTCGGCGCTACCCTCCGCTGGCCAGCTGCCGAGCAGACCGCGGTGGGTGTGCTCGTCGACGCCGACGCCGCTGTGACTCTGGTGACTCCGGGCAGTGCGTTGTTCATGGACTGGCGGCCGCACCACGGCGAGCCGGGATGGCCCACGTTCCTCTATGCGGTACCGGTGACGTCGAATCGAGTACTCCTCGAGGAGACCTCGCTGGCCCGCCGTCCGGGGCTCGGGCTGGCGGTGCTGCGTCGCCGGCTGCATGCCCGCTTGGCCCACCACCGCATCGCCGTGCCAGACGGCGGCGAGGAGCGGGTGCGCATCCCGGTGGACCGTCCGCTACCGGCGGCCCAGGACTGGCGCAAGGCGGTGGTGCCGTTCGGGGCGGCAAGCCCGTTGGTGCACCCGGCAACCGGCTACAGCGTGGCCGCGGCGCTGCGGCTGGCCCCCCGGCTGGCCACGGCTGTGCGGGACGCGCTGCAGCGCGGCGGCTCAGCAGCCGCAGGCGCCGCGGCGTGGCGAACGGTGTGGAGCCCGGCCGCGCTGGCGGTGCACACCCTGCGGCGGCGCAGCCTTGAGTCGCTGCTGCGTTTCCCACCCCAGCTGGTCCCGGAGTTCTTCGACGTGTTCTTCGCGCTTCCCGAGCAACACCGCTGGGCCTACCTCACCGGCCGCGAGGACGTCAGCGGCAGCGCCGCTGCGATGGGCGCGCTATTCGCCGCCTCCCCATGGTGGCTACGTAGGCAGTTGGTCCTCGGTGCACTCGATCCGCGCACCCGGCACGCCCTCGATGACGAGGTGAACCTCAGGGATGCGGGACGCTGATGTCTACCTCTACCTCGGGTTTGACCTTGAGCGCGCCGAGCATGGCGGAGAACGGTTTGATACCGAACTTGCGCTGGTCCAGGACGATCTTGGCGTTCCAGCGCTTGCCGTCGTCGCGAGCCTCGACAGAGATCGGACTCGTCACGCCGTGTAGCGTCAGATCCCCCTCGATGCGGGCACGGTCGCCGTCGCGCACCACGGACACTGAGCGAAACTCGATCTTCGGATACTTCCGGGTCTCGAGCGTCTTCTCGGCGTTGCGCTCGATGTCCTTACGATCGGACGCCGAGACCGCGTCGGTCGTCACACGCAGCGCGCTCGCGTCGAAGTCGGCTGTGATCGTGTCGTCGTCCCCCACTTCCAGCGACAAGCTCGTCACCTGGAGGGTGACATCGTGGCCGAAGGTGGTCAGCAGTCCTTCCCGAAAGACCGAGACCCGGCAGTCCACCGCAGCAGCATCGAAAGTTGTCACGCAGTGAGCCTAGCCCGGCGCGATCACTGACGGTAGCTCTCCACGATGCAACGCGGTCACGCACCCCAAACCTCCAGAGCAGCCGCCGCAGGCTGGATCGCCTCGGCGAGCCGCTGCACGTCCGGCAGACCCTCCCGGTCGGCGAACAGGCCGACATATGCGCTGGGACAGCCCCACGACGAGGGCCTGGCCGGCCGCCAGCGGCGCCAGCGGATAAACCTCCACCGAGAGCAGGACGTCGTTCACCGTGCCGCCGAAGTGGGCCCGGATCCGGCGTATCTGCCGGAGATCGAGCCGGGCCGTCGCCAGCGCCCGCTGGCCCGAGGACGAAGTCACCAGCGGGGAGCCCGTGCCGGCAATCGGACGCGACGAAGCACCGAAGTGGCGATGCCCCGCGATCAGTTGTTGCCATGTCTCATCGAAAGCCTTGCGTATCTGATTAATCAGTTACGGCGATCCGGCACCAGGTGCATGATCACACCGTGCAGGTGTTGGTCGACGCGGACAATCTCGACGTGCCCCGGCTGCGGCTGCTCATCGCGGCGCTGGCGGCCGCACTGGAGGCATTGCCATCCGCCGACGTTGTGGTGGCCGGCGCGCCCACAGCGCTGGATGCGCTCGACTGGCCATCGGGGGCCCAGGTGTTGCCGGCGAGCGGCTGGCAGGGTGCTGACCTGCTGCTGGCCCGCGCCTACCGGGCCGATGACCGGCCGCTGCTGCTGGCCACGGGGGACGGGGACTTCGCGCAGCTGGCGCGCCGCCACCCCGGTCCGGTGCTGCTGGTCAGCGGGACGTCAAGCCGCTCCCGGGCGTTCACCGGGCCCCGGATCGTCACCACCGATCCGGCCTCCGACGGTGGCGCGCAGCTGCGGTCCTGGTTGGGGCAGTACACCGGGCTGTGAGAGATTTGCGCCGTGCCTACCCTGTTCAGCCGTATCATCCAGGGCGAAATCCCGGGTCGCTTCGTCTGGAGCGACGAACGCTGCGTCGCCTTTCTCACCATCGCTCCGCTGCGGCCAGGCCACGCGCTGGTCGTCCCCCGCGACGAGGTCGACGAGTGGACCGACGCGGACGACGACCTGGTCGCCCAGCTCATGGTGGTGGCCAAGCGGATCGGCGCGGCGCAGAAGATAGCCTTCGACGCGCCGCGTGCCGGGATCCTGATCGCCGGGTTCGAGGTGCCTCACCTGCACCTGCACGTGTTCCCCTCATGGGGCATCGACGACTTCGACTTCGGCAACGCCGACCATGATCCCGACCCGGTCGAACTCGACGCCGCGGCGGACGCCCTGCGCACGGCGCTCCGGGTGGCAGGGCACGACCAGCGGGTACCCAGCTGAAACTCACCGACCAGCGAGGTCAGCGGGGGTCAGCGAGCGGAAGCGACGCAGCCGCAGGCTGTTGGACACCACGAACACTGAGGAGAAGGCCATCGCCGCTCCGGCGATCATGGGGTTGAGCAACCCGGCAGCGGCCAGCGGAAGCGCGGCGACGTTGTAGCCGAAAGCCCAGCACAGGTTCCCCTTGATGGTGCGTAGGGTGCGCCTGGACAGCCGGATCGCATCGGCGACCACTCGCAGGTCGCCGCGGACGAGGGTGAGGTCACTGGCCTCGATGGCGGCGTCGGTGCCGGTACCCATGGCTAACCCCAGATCGGCCTGGGCCAGCGCGGCGGCGTCGTTGATCCCATCGCCGACCATCGCCACGACACGGCCTTCCCGCTGTAGCCGGCGCACCTCCTCAACCTTCCCCTCGGGCAGCACCCCGGCGATCACGGTGTCGATCCCGACCTCGGTGGCCACTGAGCGGGCGACGTTGGCGTTGTCACCAGTGATCAGCACCGGAGTCAGCCCCAGTGCACGCAACCGGCGTACCGCCTCGGCACTGCCCGGCTTGACCGTGTCGGCCACCGCGAGGAGGCCCCGCACCTGACCGTCCCAGGCCACCGCGACGACCGTGCGGCCATCCCCTTCGGCCTGCGCCGATGCCGTGACCATCGGGTCGGGCAGCGGCAGTGACCACTGGTCGGCCAACCAGGCTGGCCGACCCACCAGCACCGCGGCGTCCTCCACCACCCCGTGCACGCCCAGCCCCTGCGACGAGCGGAAACGGTTCACGACGGGCAGACCGCCAAGCCGCTCCCTGCCGCGGGCGGCGATCGCGGTGGCGATGGGGTGCTCGGAGGCGTCCTCCACCGCAGCGGCTCGGCGTAGCACCTCGTCGGCGTTTTCGCCAGCTGCGGGAAGCACGTCGACCAGGGTCATCGTGCCGGTGGTGATGGTGCCGGTCTTGTCCAGCAGCACGGTGTCCACCCGCCGGGTGGACTCCAATACCTCGGGTCCCTTGATCAGGATGCCCAGCTGCGCACCACGACCGGTGCCGACCAGCAACGCAGTAGGTGTGGCCAGCCCGAGGGCGCACGGACAGGCGATGATCAGCACGGCGACCGCAGTGGTGAATGCGGTGGCGGTCGGGGCACCGATGACCAGCCAGAAGTCGAGGGTGGCCAGTGCGAGCACGATCACGACCGGAACGAACACCGCCGAGACCCGGTCGGCCAGCCGCTGCACCGGGGCCTTGCCGTGCTGGGCGTCCTCCACCAGCCTCGCCATCTGAGCCAACCTGGTGCCCGCACCGACCCGGGTGGCCCGCACCCGCAGCCGACCGGAGACATTGACCGTCCCGCCGGTCACCACCGAGCCCGGGTTGACCTCAATCGGGACCGACTCGCCGGTGAGCATGCTCTCGTCGACGGCGGAGGACCCGTCCATTACCCGGCCGTCGGTGGCGACCTTTTCTCCTGGACGGACCACGAACTCATCGCCAACTCTGAGCGCCTCGACGGGGACACGCTCTTCCCGCCCGTCCCGCAGCACCGAGACGTCCAGGGCGCCGATGTCGAGCAACGCACGCAGCGCCGCCCCCGCGCGTCTCTTGGCGCGCGCCTCGAAGTAGCGACCGGCCAGCAGGAACACCGTGACGCCTGCGGCGACCTCCAGGTAGATCTGGGCCCCACCTGCACCCTGGTGCACCGACAGGCCGAACTCGTGCCGTAGGCCCGGCCCGCCAGCGCCGCCGAAGATCATCGCGTAGCTGCTCCACAGGAACGCCGCCAGCACACCCATCGAGACCAGCGTGTCCATGGTGACCGCGCCCTGGCGTAGGTTCCGCCAGGCGGCGCGGTGGAAGGGCAACGCCCCCCACCCCACCACCGGCGTGGCCAGCACCAGCGATAACCACTGCCAACCGGGGAATTGGAGCGCAGGCACCATCGCCATGGCGATCACCTGGATAGCGAGCACGGCACTGCCAACCAACCGATCGCGCAGGGCGTGGATCTCATCCTTCTCGTGGCTGATCTCGGGAGCGCCCGCCTCGGGCTGAGTCGACTTACTTTGGGCCAGCTCGGCGGTGTAGCCGGTGTGTAGCACGGTGGCTACGAGGTCCTCGGGTGTGACGCCGTCGGTGTAGCTGATCCGCGCCTTCTCGGTGGCGTAGTTGACGGTCGCGCTCACCCCGTCGAGCCGGTTGAGTTTGCGCTCGATGCGGACCGCGCAGGACGCGCAGGTCATACCCCCGATGGCCAGCTCGACCTGCCGCGCCGGTTCGCCGGCGCCGGTTACGGTGCCGCGGTCGCGGACGGTCGCCATGTCACCTCGCCAGCGCGGTGAACTCGGCGGTCCGCACCCGGCCATGGTGCTGGAATTCCACGAACATCCGGTAGTACCCGGCGGTCGGTGCCTCGACCTCGAAGCCGATCGTGGTGTCCTGGCGGGGACCTTCGATGGGACGCACTTGCAGGTAGGCCAGATCGCCCTCACGCAGGATTACCAAACGCCCAGCATTCCCGAGGTAGGTATCGAGGTCTGTGACCGGCACGTCGTCGCGAATCACGTGCATCCACAACTGCGACACTGAGCCGGCGATCAGGTCTCCGGTCCCGACCACCGTGTAACCGTCGACGTCGGCGGTCGACGAGATCTTCGGTATCGGACCGGGCTCGGCCAGACCCGGTACGTCGAGATCCACCCCGAGGATTACCGGTGTTGTGGCGGACTCTGGCAGGAACTCGGCGAAGGCGCGGTAGCTGCCCGGCCAGTCGAGCTCAAGAGGCACGCTCCAGGTGCCGTCGGGAGCCATGGTGGGGTGCAGGCGCTGGTAGCCGCTCATGTCCCGGCGCACGACGACGAGGTTCATCCGGTTAGGGCTGCGCGCGAATTCGGTAACCGGCTTGCCGTTGACGGTGAACACGGTGAAGAGAAAATCGGTGGTCTCGCTGGCAGTGAACCGCGTGGTCCTTGGACGCAGCAGGTAGCCCTGGTCGGCGACGGCCAGGCCACCGGGCCCCGTGCCACGATCGTTGTCGCCACCGCTGGGTGACCCACTCTGGGGCCCAGTCTGGCGATGCGGTGGTGCGGCGGCCTCAACGATCGCCTCTCCGAGGTTGATCGCGACGCCGAAGATTGCGACCAGGCCGACGAGCATCGCCAGCAGCGTCACCGGGGTACGCATCTGCTCAGTCCGAGACCTCCCCGTGAATGCTCAGCGTGAAATCTCGTAGCCAGCTTCATTGACCGCAGCGTGCATGGCGGCGTCGTCCAACGCAACGTCGCTGGTAACGCTTAACCTGCCGGTTGCCAAGTCGACCTGAACATCACTGACGCCGTCGATGGCACCGACTTCCTCGGTCACCGCCGAAACACAGTGCTGGCACACCATCCCAGTGACGACGTACTCACTGATCGTGGCCGTGTCTCCCATGTCGTGACCTCCTCGAGTTCGTTGCGGTGCCCGCGCGGTGCGTCAGGAACGAACCAGCCGGGCGATGGCGTCGGCTGCTTCCTTGACCTTGACGCCGGCCTCGGCTTCATCGGCCGCGGCGTCGACCACGCAGGTGGCCATATGCTCTTCGAGCAAGACCAGCGCAAATGATTGCAGTGCCTTCGTGGCGGCCGAGACCTGGGTCAGGACATCGATGCAGTACTGGTCTTGTTCCACCATGCGTTGCAGACCACGGATCTGCCCCTCGATCCGGCGCAGCCGTTTGAGATAGGCGTCCCGGTCCTTGGTGTAGCTTGCCATTCGCTGCCCTCTCGTGGCGCCTCTGGATTACCTCTACTGGGTATCAAATAATACCCCCTACTGGTATATCAGTGCCAACACTCGCCGCCCCGGTGCGCAGCCTGGGCAGCACCTCGGTTCCGAGTCGGGCGATGTTCTCCCGGGTGCGTGCCGCGTCACCGGTGGTCTCGACCAGGAGCAGGTGGTGGCGCACCCTGGTGCGCCGCGCAGAGCGGGCAAGCACCCGCACGCAGTCCTCGGGGCTGCCGATCGGGTGCAGCTGGCACAGCAGTTCTGTGTATGCGTGCGGGTCGCGCGGGGTGTGCGGCGAACCGTCGGCGCGGCGGTAGCCGGCCACCCCAGGACCCAGCCAGCGGGGTAGCGCCGCGCGCACTTCGGCGAGCGCTTCGGTGCGGGTGTCTGCGACATGAGCAACTCCGGCGGCCAGGTGGCCGGGATCCAGCCCACCGGTCAGCGCCGAATAGCGCGCCGTGAATGCGGCTTTCTCCTCATCGTCGGCATGCATGCCCAGCAGCATCGGAAGGTGGCGCGCGGCCGCCACCTCGAGTCCGCCCTGCGAGGTCACCGCGGTGACCACCGGCGGGTGGGGGCGGGTCCGGGGCACCGGCACCAGCGGCAAGGTGCCTGCTACGCGCCCGGTGCGCAGTGTCTCAAGCAGGAGGTCCAGCGCGGCCGGATAGCCATGTTCCCAGCGGCCGAGCCCGGTACCGAACACGTCGAGGTCAACCCACGGTCCGCCACGGCCGACCCCCAGCCGGAACCGGCCGCCAGACAGCTGGTCAAGCAGCGCGACCTGCTCGGCAAGAGCAACGGGATGCGCCGTGGACAGCACGCTCACCGCAGTACCCACTGCCACTCGCCGGGTTGCTGCGAGCAGGTAGCCGGCGAGCGTCACCGCCGAGGGACACACCCCGTAGGAGATGAAGTGGTGTTCGGCAACCCACACCTCGTCGAACCCGGCCTCGTCGGCGGCCACCGCAGCGGCCACGGTGCCGTCCAACACCGTGGCGTGGTCCTGGCCGGGATACTGCGGGGCCAGGAGGAACGCCCCGAACCTCACCGCAGCCCACACCTCACTCCAAGTCAACCTCCAGTACCGTGCAGGAGTTATTCCGGGACGAGTACCACCCATACCGGACCGGGCGCAAAGGTTAGTGGCGATCCATCCAGGAGGGTGAAGGTGGTGATCGCGTCGGGGGCCGGGCGCGACCAGCTCCCGTCGAACACGAGACCGTCCCGGAGCATGACCGCGCTACCGGCGCCCACGGTCGCAGCGAACGGCGAGGGTGCCCCGGAGGCGTCCCGGATCGGGGTGTCGCGCACAGCCACTCGCTGTAGCACCACG
This sequence comes from Pseudonocardiaceae bacterium, assembly GCA_050699675.1. Taxonomy (GTDB): domain Bacteria; phylum Actinomycetota; class Actinomycetes; order Mycobacteriales; family Pseudonocardiaceae. The sequence goes on along the minus strand of JBOHFU010000081.1, from coordinate 678 downwards.
GTGGCCGCACCGGGCCGCGGGCCAGAGGCCGAGGTGAGTGGCGCACCGTCCATGGATATCACCCACCTCGCTTCGGCAGGCACCCACTGCACCCCGATGCTGGTAGCCCGGTACCGGACGTGGATGGCCGGCACGGGACGGCCGCCGGGCGGGATAGGCCCGAAGCGGAACCCGATGTCCCGCGGCGGCGCGCCTCCCCGGCGTAGCCGGTTGGTGTCACCGTAGAGATTGTGCGGCATCCGCCTCTTGCGGTCCCGGCGGTAGCTGCCCGGCTGCTTCTCCTCCGAGACGTCGAGCACCGGCGCCTGCGCCAGCAGCGCGCCGACCTCGGCGGCATCGCCAGAGAACGCCAGCGCGGGCCGGCCGAAATTGGCCAGCAGTTGCAGGTCGGTCAGCCGCGTACTGCGCACCGGCCCGACTACCGGCGGGAAGCGGGACTGATACACCGCGAGCAGCCGGCTGATGCCGCCCTCCACCGGCTCGACATAGACCAGGTCGGCAAGGGCGAGCCCGGTGTGCGGGCGGGCCGGCGCGGCATTATCGATCTTGACGGCGAGCACCGGCGCGCCGAGGTCGGTGGGCAGGCCGGTGAACGGCGACGTCGGCGGAGGTTCGGGTGGCGGTTCGGGTAGCGGACTGCTCGGAGTCGGCGAGCTGGGCGAGGAGGCCGCTTGGGAC
>JBOHFU010000080.1:0-10186 GCA_050699675.1 Pseudonocardiaceae bacterium | reverse complement strand
ACGTGGTCGTCGCCGCAACTCACGGGGTGCTGTCGGATCTGGCCACCCAGCGGCTGTCCACCTGCGGCGCTCGCGAGATCATCTTCACCAACACGTTGCCCATCCCGGACGCCAAACGCTTCCCTGGCATGACGGTACTGTCCATCGCGCCGCTGCTGGCCCGCGCGATCCATGAGGTCTTCGAGGACGGATCGGTCACCAGCCTGTTCGACGGCAACGCCTAACCACCCTCCTGCCCGGTGTGTCCGGCTTGGGTGTACGGGGTAGATGGGCCTGGTGCACGCCCATACGTCAAGCGTGCCTATACTCCATCGGGTTGCCTCGGCGAGGGAGAGCCCCGCGCTCTTCGTGATCGACGCGGCGGTGTCGCGCTCGCGGTGTTCAAGCTGGGGCGCGCCCGTATCCGGTCACGAGGGCGGGCGCCGCCACCGCCGCAGGGCCGCTGAGCTCGATCCGGCGTCATGCCCACCGGCGTCACGCCTTGAACCTGCGAAGGAGTCCACCGTGTCCGAGGTCCGTCTCGCTGCCGAGCCGCGCACCGAGTTCGGCAAGGGCGCCGCCCGCCGCACCCGACGCGCCGGCAAGATCCCCGCGGTGCTCTACGGGCACGGTAGCGATCCGCAGCATGTGGCGCTGCCCGCACTGGAATTCGCGAGGGTGATACGAGAGCAGGGCAGCAACGCTGTGCTGAGCCTCGATGTGGACGGCCGGCCGCAGCTCGCGCTGACCAAGACCGTCACCGTGCATCCTCTCCGCCGCTACATCGAACACGTCGACCTGCTGATCATCCGGCGCGGCGAGAAGGTCGTGGTGGACGTTTACCTCGTCGTCACCGGCAACGCCGCCCCGGATACCCTGGTCACCCAAGAGCTGGTAACGCTGCAGGTCGAGGCAGATGCAATGTCGATCCCCGACGAGTTCCAGGTCTCGGTAGAGGGCGCCGCCGTCGGCACCCGGGTGCTGGCCGGCGATGTCGTGCTGCCGCCGGGTGTGGAGCTGCGGACCGATCCGGAGTACCTCGTGGTCAACGTCGTCGGCGCGCCGACCGCCGAAGACCTCGCAGCCGAGGGTGAGCCCGGAGATGAGACCGCATCCGTAGCGGCTGTTCCCGGCGACGAGCAGGCCTGACGGCCCCACGATGACGCCGTGACCGCTGACGGCAGCACTGACCAGGTCGCGGGTGAGATCGCCCTGGTGGTGGGTCTGGGCAATCCAGGCCCCAGCTATGCCGGCAACCGGCACAACGTCGGGGCTATGGTGGTCGACGAGCTGGCCCACCGGGTGGGCGGGCGCTTCAGGTCCCACAAGGCCGGGGCTGACGTCCTGGAAGCGCGGCTGGCCGGGCGGCGTACGGTGCTGGCCCGCCCGCGCTCCTTCATGAACGTCTCCGGGCCGGCGGTCGCGGCGACGGCGCGGTTCTTCAAGGTCCCCCCGACTGATGTGGTCGTCATCCACGACGACTTGGACCTCGACCACGGCGTGCTCAAACTCAAGCGCGGCGGCGGCGAGGGTGGGCACAACGGGCTGCGCTCGATCTCAGAGTCGCTGGGCAGTAGGGACTACCTGCGGGTGCGTTTCGGTATCGGCCGCCCGCCGGGCCGGATGGATCCGGCCGACTTCGTGCTGCGCGACTTCTCCGTCGTGCAGCGCCGCGAGCTGGACCTGCTGGTGGACCGCTGCGCCGACGCCGTCGAGCAGTTGCTCGCCCAAGGGCTGGCCGCCACCCAGAACCAGCTGCACTAGAATCAGCCCATTCCTCGCGCAGTTCCTTCAGCCGCTCATGCGCCTCGTGTACATCGTCGAGAAGCACATACGGGCCAGATCAACGTGCGTGGCCATCTGTTCGTTGAGTCAGCGCACCAGATACTCGCCCGCGAGCAGCGCTGACCAGACCGTTGATGTGCGTGATGCGGTATTCTGAACATCATGCGCACCACGGTGTCAATCTCCGATGAGCTGCTCGCGGCGGCCAAGCGCCGGGCCAGGGAGCGGGGCCAGTCGCTGGGCTCGGTGATCGAGGATGCCCTTCGTCGGGAACTGGCCACCGCCCACGACCGTGGCCCCCGGCCCAAGGTCCCGGTGTTCGATGGCGGCACCGGCCCCCGGCCCGGCCTCGATCTGACGTCGAACCGGGCACTGCACGAGGTGCTCGATGAGGGCCTGGACCTCGACGCCCGCCGGTAACCGATGTTCCTGCTTGACGTCAACGTGGTGCTCGCCGCGCACCGCGGCGACCACCCGCATCACGGCACCGTCCGCCCCTGGTTCGATCAGCTGCTCGCGGGCGACGGCCCCTTCACCGTCCCAATCCTGGTGTGGGCGTCGTTCCTGCGGCTGGCGACCAACCGAAGGATCTTCGAGGTACCCTCGCCACGAGCGAAGGCCTTCGCGTTCATCGACGCCACCTGCGCCCAGCCCCACCACCTGCTGACCGGTCCTGGCCCACGCCACCTCACGCTACTGCGTGAACTCTGCGACGAGGCCGACGCCTCCGGTGATCTGGTGCCCGACGCGGTGCTTGCCGCCGTCGCCGCCGAGCACGACTGCGACGTGGCCACTCTGGACCGGGACTTCGCCCGATTCACCTCAGTACGCCACATCCTCCTGCAAACTAGCTGATCGCAGCCCCCCACGCGCCGGTTCGCAAATCGGTGATCGATGTTAGGGCAGGTACTCGGCGATCCGGTCGCGGACTGCGGGGCGGCGCAGTTTGCCCGACGGTGTCTTGGGCAAGGTGGCCGGCGGCAGCACCACCACAGCGCCGGGTCTCAGTCCTATCGCATCGACCACCCGCGAGATGACCTCCTTGCGCAGGATGCGCTCGGCCTCGTTGTCTCCCGCCCGGTTGGATTCGACGACTACTGCGAACGACTCCCGCCGCGCACCGGCGTCGAGGCGCACCGCCGCCACATTGCCTGGACGCACCCCGTCGACCAGTCCCGCGGCCCGCTCGATGTCGGTGGGATAGACGTTGCGCCCGGCCATGATGATGACGTCTTTGCGCCGCCCGCAGATCACCACGTCGCCGTCGGCGAGGTAACCCTCGTCCCCGGTGTCCAACCACCCATCGGGATCCTGAGTGGGTCGCGCCCCCTCGACGGTCAGGTACTCGCGGGTCACCGACTCGCCGCGCAGTCGGATCCGGCCGACCTCGCGCTCCACCAGCGCCCGACCGTCCTCGGCGACGACCTGCGCCTCCAGCCCGGGTAGCGGCGGACCGAGCCGGGGGAAGGCCCGGACGTGCCGCGCCGACGGCCCAGCGGGGACGGCAACCCGGCGCGCCTCCAGTGCGTCGGCGTCCACTGTGTCCACCTGCATGCCGATCTCCAGTGGCGCGAAGGAGACCCCGACGGTGGACTCGGCCATCCCGTAGGCACATACCACGCAGTGTTCCGGCAGCCCGAACCTCGCCCCCGCGCTAGTGAACGCCCGCACCGCGGCCGGTTCGATGGGCTCGGCGCCGTTGAGCGCGAAGCGCAGGCTGGACAGGTCGAAGCGCTCGTCGGTACCCGCCAGCCGCCGGGCCAGCAGCGCGTAGGCGAAGTTCGGCGCCGCGGTGACCGTGCCGCGGTGCCGGCTGATCAGCTCGGCCCACAGCAGCGGGCGGGACAGGAAGTCCGCCGGGGTCACCTTCACCAGCTCCAGGCCCAGCGTCATCGGCACGGTGAGGAACCCGACCATCCCCATGTCGTGGAACAGTGGCAGCCAGGAGACCATGACGTCACCAGCCGGATCGAGCGCGGCTGCCTGCGCCATCGCGGTCATGTTGGCGTAGAGGTTGCCGTGGGTGATCCGGACCGCCTTGGGTTCGGCGCTGGACCCGGAGGTGAGCTGCAAAAGTGCGGTGTCGTCCTCACCCATCGGCACCGGCGTCGTGAGTGGCCGGGCGGCCGGATCATCGAGATCGGCGAGCATCAGGTAGCTGATCCCGCGCTGGTCGAGCAGCGCGGCAAGGCTGTCGAAGGGCGGCCCGAGCAGCACCAGCTTGGCGCCGATCATGCCGAGCACGCTGACGGTGTCCGCGGCCCAGGCAGCTAAGTCGGAGCGGGGGGTGGGCTGGTGCAGCATGGTGACGCTGCCACCGACCAGCCAGACACCTTGCACTGCGGGAGCGACCAGTGCGGGGTCACCGGCCAGCACGGCGACCGCGTCTCCAGGATGGACACCGGGCTCGGCGCCGCCCATCAGGGTCCCGGCGGCCCGCAGGGCTTTCTCGTGCACCTGCGTCCAAGTGAGGCGGCGTGGCTGCGTCGGTTCACCGATGGTGATGCCGCGGTCCGACCGGGTCGGAGAATCCGGCGCGCAGTGCGCCAGCAGGGTGTCGACGAACCTGCTCACGTCCGATCACCTTACGGGCTGTAGTAGGTAGCTGCTCGCCGATGTCACGCGCAGGCATTGTCGCGGGCTGTACCGGCGAGCGGACCCATCGTGATGGTGGTCACCGCTGTGCGCCTTGGGACCTCGAACCCCGGTGGCTGCCAGCTGCCCCGTAAGTGGGCTAAAAGACATGTATCTAGGGCGCTCATCAGAACCTCTTAGTGAGTACGCCGGTTGGGGGCGTGGCCCGGGTGATCCCTTTTCCCGTGGGGGATCACCCGGGCGGCATCGCCGTCGGGTCCGCTGGCCTCACCGCTGGTGCGCTCGGCGCGGTTGACCTTGGCCGTTTGCGGACTTGAGTGAAGCGCCTGATTGCCGCCATCGCGCCTCGCTGACTACCGCGCCGATTGCGCTGGCGTGTGCCCTGCCGCTGACTACCGCAGCGCCGAGGTGTCCTGTGTCTGGGTCAGCTCGGCGACCTCCAGCCAGCGGGTCTCCAGGTCGTCCTTCGCCGCGAGCACCGCGCGTAGCTCGCCGTCCAGCTCGCGGAATGCGCCGGGGTCCGCGGCCTGTTGGGCGATCCGGCGCTGCAGGTCGGTCTCCTGGCCGGCCAACCGCTCCAGCTGCCGCTCCAGCCGTGCCAGCTCCTTGCGCGCGGCACGCGCCTCGGCGGCCGCCGTCGGTGGTCCGGTACTGGCGACGGCTGGCGGGGCTACCTCGGACGCGCTGTCCCACCGCTGCAGGTACTCCTCGATGCCGCCGGGCAGCTGGGTGATCCGCCCGTCACCGAGCAGCGCCACCACGGTGTCACAGACCCGTTCGATGAGGTAGCGGTCGTGCGAGACCACCACCAGCGAGCCAGGCCAGGCGTCCAGCAGGTCTTCCAGCTGTTGCAGGGTGTCGATGTCCAGGTCGTTAGTGGGCTCGTCGAGCAGCAGCACGTTCGGCTCGGCCATCAACAGCCGGGTCAGCTGCAGCCGACGCCGTTCGCCACCGGACAGGTCCGCCACTGGCGTCCACTGCCGCGACGCCGGAAAGCCGAGCCGCTCGGCCAGCTGTGCGGCGGACAGCTCCTGGCAGCCCATCGTGACCCGGTGGGCGACGTCCTGCACCGCCGCCAGCACCCGCAGGGATTCGGGTAGATCCTCTAGTTCCTGTGTGAGGTGCGCCAACCGGACGGTCAAGCCCTGCACGCGGCGGCCGGCGTCGGGCTCCCAGTCCCCTGCGAGCAGCCGCAACAACGTGGTCTTGCCCGACCCATTGACCCCGACCAGTCCGATGCGCTCGCCAGGCCCGATCCGCCACGTCTGGGTGTCCAGCAGCGAACGGCCGGCCAGGGTCACCGTGACGTCTTCGAGTTCCAGCACGGTGCGACCCAGCCGGCGCCGGGCGAAGCTGAGCAGCTCGACGGTGTCCCGCGGCGAGGGTACGTCGGCGATCAGTGCCTCGGCGGCCTCGATCCGGTAGCGCGGTTTGGAACTGCGCGCGGGTGGCCCGCGGCGCAGCCAGGCGAGCTCCTTGCGGGCTAGGTTGCGCCGCCGGTCCTCGGCTGCCGCGGCCAACCGGGTCCGCTGCGCCCGGGCGTAGACCCAGTCCGCGTAGCCCCCGTCGTAGCCGTCCACCCGGCCGTCGATGACCTCCCAGGTGCGGGTGCACACGGTGTCCAGGAACCATCGGTCGTGGGTCACCACCACCACCGCGCAGCGCCGCGTCAGCAGGTGCTCGGCGAGCCACCGCACACCCTCGACGTCGAGGTGGTTGGTCGGCTCGTCGAGCACCAGCAGGTCGAGCTCACCCGCCAACGCGGCGGCCAACGCGACCCGGCGCCGCTCCCCGCCGGAGAGCTCGTCCACCGGCCGGTCCAGCCCGAGCGACGGGATGCCCAGCCCCTCGAGCAGCCCGCGCACTCGGGGGTCGCCGGCCCACTCATGCTCGGCGGTGACCCCCATCGGGTCCAGCACCGCCTGGCGCACGGTGACCTGCTCAGGCAGCTCCGTGCACTGGGTGAGCACTGCACTGCGCAGGTCCCTGGTCCGGCTGACCCGGCCGGCATCCGGTTCCTGGGTTCCGGCGAGCACCTCGAGCAGCGTGGTCTTGCCGCCACCGTTGAGTCCGACGACACCGATCCGGTCTCCCTCGGCAACGCCGAGGGAGACGCCCGATAGCAGTGGGCGGATCCCGTAGGACTTCGAGACGGCCTCGAGGTTGACGAGGTTCGCCATCAGGCGTGCGCGAGAGGCTCGGGGGGCGGCACCGGGCGCGGTTCCTCCACCACCCGGGCACCGGGCACCGGCCCGCTGGCGACCCGGACGGTGCGGCAGACACCGGCGCCGGCCAGCTCGGCGGCAACCCGGACCGCCGCGTCGGCGTCGACGCACAGGAACACGCAGGTCGGTCCAGATCCGGACACCATGCCGGCCAGCGCCCCGGCCTCCACCCCAGCGCGCAGGGTGCGGCGCAGCGCCGGACGCAGCGACACCGCGGCCGCCTGCAGGTCGTTGCCGAGCAGCAAGGCGAGCTGCCGAGGATCTCCCGAGGCCAGCGCCTCGAGCAGCGGCTCGACGCCGCCGAGCCGCGGTAGCGACGGACCCTGTACCGACCCCTGTACCGACGGACTTTGTACCGACGAACCCCGTGGCGGGCAGGCTTGCGCCCGCAGCCGATCCAACTCCCGGTAAACGTCCGCAGTGGACAGGCCGCGGCGGTCCAGCGCGACGACCCAGTGGAAGGTGTGCCGGGCCAGCACCGGCACCAGGGACTCACCGCGCCCGGTGCCCAGCGCAGTGCCGCCGTGCAACGCGAAGGGTACGTCGCTGCCCAGCCCGGCGGCGAGTCCGGCAAGCTCCTCACGGCTGATGTCCAGGCGCCACAGCCCGGCCAGGCCGACCAGGGCGCCCGCCGCGTCAGCGCTGCCACCGGCCATCCCGCCGGCCACCGGGATGCTCTTGCGCAGCACCACCCGCACTGCAGGCCGGCGTCCCGCGTGCTCAGCGAGGGCAAGCACCGCACGCCACGCGAGGTTGCGGCGGTCGGTGGGCACCGTCCCAGCACCCTCGCCGTACACCTGCACTCCGGGTGCGTCGGTGGCCGCGACAGTCACCTCGTCGGTCACCGACAGCGCTTGGAACACGCTGACCAGCTCGTGATAGCCGTCCCAGCGCAGGTCTCCCACGGCCAGGTGAAGGTTGACCTTGGCCGGGACACGCACGGTAACAGGCTGCGGCACAACGGCAAGCACGCCCCCAGAGTACGGGCAGTCTGTGGACAGCCCGTGAGTGGCGATAAGGGCTATAGCTCGCATCGCCACTCACGGGCGATCCGCGCATAGTCGCCGACGGTGAGCTGCTCGCCGCGGGCGGTCGGGTCCACCCCGGCGGCGCGCAGCACCCGCTCGGCGTCGGCGGTCGAACCTGCCCAGCCGGCCAGGGCGGCCCGCAGCGTCTTGCGGCGCTGCGCGAACGCGGCATCAATGAGTGCAAAGACTTCCTCTCTGGGCACTGTGGACGGTGCCGGGCGCCGGGTCAGGGCGACCAAACCGGAGTCCACATTGGGCACTGGCCAGAACACCCCGCGGGGCACCGGCCCGGCGCGGCGGGCCTCGGCGAACCAGGCCACCTTGACGCTGGGCACCCCGTAACTGCGGGTGCCCGGCGGGGCAGCAAGCCGATCGGCCACCTCAGCTTGCACCATCACCAGCACGCGACGCAGGCTCGGCAGCTCGGCCAGCAGGTGCAGCAGCACGGGAACGCCCACGTTGTAGGGCAGGTTCGCGACCAGCGCGGTGGGTTGCACGCCACCGGCCGCCTCGACGATCTCCGCGCGCCGCACCCGCAGCGCGTCGGCGGTCAGTACCCGCAGCGCACCGGCGCGGTCCCGGGCGCGGTCGGCCACCGTGGCGGGTAGCGCGGCAGCCAGCAGCGGATCCACCTCCACCGCCAGCACCCGGTCGGCCGCGCCGAGCAGGGCCAGGGTGAGCGAGCCCAGCCCGGGCCCCACTTCGAGCACAACGTCGTCGGCGGCGAGGCCAGCCGCGGCCACGATCCGGCGGACCGTGTTGGCGTCGTGCACGAAGTTCTGCCCGAGCCGCTTGGTCGGCCGCAGCCCGAGCCGCCCAGCCAACTTACGCAGATCACCCGCCCCCAGCAGCTGACCGGACCCCGTCATAAAGACATAATGGGGTAATAGGGTCGGCTGCTACATGTCTCCATAATGGGGCAGGGGCGGTCAGTCCAGGCCTAGACGCGCGGAGCAGGCCGGCCATGCGCTGTAACCGCCACGGGCGTTGCGGACCTTCTGCGCGACCGCAATCTGCTCGTCGCGGCTGGCCTGGTGCGGGTACGGGGCATACCGGCCACCGCCGTTGGAACTCCAGGTGCTCTTGTCGAACTGCAGGCCGCCGTAGTAGCCGTTGCCGGTGTTGATGGCCCAGTTCCCGCCGGACTCGCATTGAGCGAGGCGGTCCCATACCGAGCCCTCAGCGGCCGCGGATCTCTTCCCGCCGACCCGGACAATGCTTGGTCGAGCCGGAGTTATCTGCCGGCTGGCGAGCTCTTCGCGGCCGGTCTCCTTGCCGTTTATCAGAGTGACCTGAAAAGTGATGATCTTCTCGCCCGGTGTGCCAGGATCCTCGACGACCGTGTCGCCGCTGGACAGCTCGGGATCCTTGACCTTCTTGACCGGGGGCGGGACCGACCAATGCTCGGTACGCTCCTCGGTGCGGATCCGGGTGACCTCCACGGTCATACCGGGCAGCACGGGCGAGGCGGGTTCCGGGGTTACCGTGTCCTGGTCCTGCAACGGAACGCCCTGCAGGGTGAGCAGGTCACCGACCGAGAGCGCGGTGGAGTAAACCTCCCGGGCCGGCAGGCCACCGTCGAGCAGGGTGATCGGCCTGGAAATGCGCACCACCAGCGCCATGCCCTCCAGCGGGATGCGCTTGGACCGATCAGCCGACAGCTCCATGTCCTCCAACGACCGCATCCCCACTTGCTTCAGCGCGTGGTCGACGGTGAGTGCGGTGGTCCAGACTTCGCGCCGCGTGCCGTCGACAGTCAGCGCGAGTGGCCGGCCGCGCTTGAGCACGACACGACTGCCGTCCTCGATGGGGCTGTTCGCCGACGGAGCCAGGGTGTCCTGGTCCTCGACGCGCAAGCCCGCCGATTGCAGCGCCCCCGACACCGACGAAGCGAACGTGTGGATGGTCCGCTGCTCCCCGTCCACCTCGACGGTGATGGTCTTATCCATCGTGAGAGCCGCGGCGGTCCCGGTCGGCAGGGCCAAGACGAGACCCACGAGGGCGCCCCGGACAAACGTGCGAGTGGCCACCGATGTCCAGTCGTCGCAGTTCCGGGCAGGGGAGAGCACGAGAACGCGCTGAAGCGGACCGCCTACCTCGACACAGCAGGCTCACCCACGGTCACGGTCTCCGCGGCCTCATTGCCGCTGGTCGTGACGCACGTACCCGCACCCGGGAACATCCCACCCCGGCTGACAGTGACGGAACGGTAACGGCATGTAGCCGCATGGGCAAACACCCCGCCAGTAGGCGTCGCCGATCAGCCACTCACGATCGGTGAACGGTATCGGTCGCGCCGAACTATGCCGCCTATACCGCCAGGCACTCGAATCCGAAGACCCGCTCGGCGGTGACAGAGCTCGACGCTGCCAGCTCCGCCACATCCTGCCCGCGCAACACCGCGAGGTCAGCGACTGTGTAGGGCAGGTTGACCGGCTCGTTGGGCTTACCGCGGTGCGGATGCGGGGTGAGGAACGGGGCGTCTGTCTCCACCAGCAGCTGCCCGTCCGGGACCAGCACCGCCGCTTCGCGCAGTGCGCGAGCATTGCGGAAGGTCACGGTGCCGGAGAAGGA
>JBOHFU010000079.1:0-10292 GCA_050699675.1 Pseudonocardiaceae bacterium | reverse complement strand
GACGGCACGGTGGCCTCCTTCCGGCCGCTGGCCAACGCCGCCCGGCTCCGCTCCTCGGCCCGCCGGATGGCGATGCCGGAGTTGCCCGACGAGCTCTTCCTCGGCTCGCTGCGTGAACTGGTGCGCGCCGATATCGACTGGGTGCCCGCCCCCGGCGGGGAGGAGTCCTTGTATCTGCGGCCGCTCATGTTCGCCACCGAGGCAGGGCTCGGGGTCCGCCCCGCGGCGACCTATCGGTACCTGGTCATCGCCTCCCCGGCCGGCCCGTACTTCCGTGGTGGGCTCAAACCGGTCAGCGTGTGGTTGTCCGCCGAATACGTCCGGGCTGCTCCCGGCGGTACCGGGGCTGCCAAGTTCGCCGGGAACTATGCTGCCTCGCTGGTGGCCCAGCAGCAAGCCGCTGACAAGAACTGCGACCAGGTCGTGTGGCTGGACGCGGTCGAGCGGCGCTGGGTGGAGGAGATGGGCGGGATGAACCTCTACTTCGTCTTCGGGGAGGGACCGCAGGCCAGGCTGGTGACCCCGGAGCTCACCGGCACACTGCTGCCCGGCATCACCCGCGACTCCCTGCTCACGCTGGCCCAGGACCACAGGATGGGCGTCGAGGAGCGACGGATCTCCACCGAGGAGTGGGAGAAGGGCGTGGAGACCGGGGATATTTCGGAGGTCTTCGCCTGCGGCACCGCCGCGGTGATCACACCGGTCGGGCGGGTCGTGTACTCCGGCGGTGAGTTCACCATCGGCAGCGGCGGCACCGGACCAGTCACGGCCCAGTTGCGCGCCGCACTCACCGCAATCCAACGCGGTGCCGCGCCCGACTCGCACCGCTGGATGATCCCCCTCACCTGACCCAGTCTCCGCATTCAGCAGGCTCAGCGGGGTTATCGGATACCGGTTTACCCCGCTGAGCCTGCTGAATGCGTCGAACCCTGCTTAGCCCACCGCGCACACCGCGAGCACCACTGTGGTGGTTAGTTCGTTGGCGGTGCCTAGGACGTCGCCGGTGACGCCGCCGAAGCGGTGGTGGGTGTGCGCTGAGATCGTCACTACCACCAGGGCGGCCAGGGCCACCGCCAGCGCGCCCTGCCAGGGGCGTCCGGGCACCGCCGCCAGCCCGCCGGCGAGCAGGGCCGCCGACCAGACGACCGGAACAGCGGGCGGCTGGCTACCGGCCACCAGCGCACCCAACCCTGCTGGCCGGGCCGGCGGCACCCCCCTCCGAGCGCACCAACTGAAGGCGACCCGCCCTGCGGTGACCGCCAGCAGCACGGCGACGAGCCGGCCAGTCTCAGCCAGCACCCCCAGCGCGGCCACCTGCGCGGTCAACACCAGCACCAGCGCGACCACTCCGAACGGCCCGGTTGACCCGTCCCGCATCACCGCTAGCGCCCGTTGCGGCCCGCCGTAGCAACCCAGCCCGTCGGCGGTGTCGGCGAGCCCGTCCAGGTGCATCCCTCGGGTCAGCCCGGCCAGCGTCGCCACCACGACCAGCCCAACCAGCAATGGCGGGGTGCCCAGCGCGGACAGCGCTGCCAGCACCCCGACAGCCACCACGCCCAGCCCGGCACCGACCAGGGGAGCCCAGTACAGCGCCCGCCGCGCGACCGTCCGGTCCACCTCGACGGGGCCGGCAACCGGCAGCACGGTCAACCAGGACATCGCCAGCCGCAACCCGCGGCTCACCTCGTGGGCACTGGATCACCTGCGGGCCCAGAGACCCCCGCGTCATCGAAGGTGGCCATCTCGGCGAGCACCCGGACGGCCGCCTGCACCAGCGGCAGCGCCGCCACCGCCCCGGAGCCCTCGCCCAGCCGCATCCCCAGATCCAGGATGGGATCCAACTCCAGATGCTCCAGCGCCAGGGTGTGCGCGGGCTCCACGGAGCGGTGCCCAGCTACCCACCACTGCCGTGCTCCGGGCGCGAGTTCCTCGGCGAGCATCGCCGCTGCCCCGACGACCACGCCGTCGAGGATGACCGGGGTATGCCGGGCCGCGGCTTGGGCCAGGAAAGCGGCCATCGCCGCGATGTCGGCACCGCCTGCGGTGCGCAGCAGCGCGACGGGGTCCCCGACGGCTGGTCGGGCCCGGCACAGCGCGTCACGGATCGCTGCGGTCTTGCGCATCCAGCCGGCATCGTCGATCCCGGTGCCGCGGCCGACCACCGCCACCGGTTCCGTTCCAGTGAGCGCCGCCACCAGTACCGCGGCGGGGGTGGTGTTGCCGATCCCCATGTCGCCCGCGATCAGCAGGTCGGCGCCGCGGTCCACCTCCTCGTCGGCGATCGCCACCCCGGCGGCCAGCGCCTGGGTTACCTCAGCGTCGCTCAGCGCGTCCTCTCCATCGATTACGCCGCTACTGCGGCGGACTTTGTGTCGGGTGACCAGCGGCGACGCTTCGGCGCTCGACTCGGTGGGCTCGCCGTCCACGGCCATGTCGACCACCCGGACCGCAGCACCGGCCAGGGCGGCGAGCACGTTCACCGCCGCCCCCCCGCCCAGGAAGTTTCTCACCATCTGCCGGGTGACCACGCTGGGATAGGCGGAGACTCCGCGCGCGGCGACGCCGTGGTCCCCCGCGAACACCACCACCTGGGGCTGGGCAAACGGGTGTGGTGGGCAGACCCCTTGGCAGGCAGCCGCCCAGACACCCAACTCCTCCAGCCGGCCCAGGGAGCCCGCCGGTTTGGTCAGCTGCTCATGACGGGCCACCGCCTCCCGGTGGGCTTGCTGGTCGGGTGGCGTGATGCTGGGGAACTCCACGCGGCGCTCCTGTAGTGCTCGGTGTTGATGCCTCGACCCTGCAAGCAGGTCTCGGTGTCCCCCGCCTGCCTGCATCCTGCCCGCCGGGGCGTCGGGCACTCCAGCGTGGCGCAACCGCACCGGCAGCCCTGCCACCAGCAGCAGCACCTCGTCGCAGACCGAAGCAAGTTCGGCGTTCAGCACGCCGAGCTCGTCGCGGAACAGCCGCCCGGCGTGGGTCGCAGGCACGACGCCAAGCCCGACCTCCGCGCTGACCAGCACCAGCCGGGCCGGGCAGGCCACCACCGCCGACACCAGCTCCGCACACCGTGCGCGGCAGGCCGCTACCGCCTCCGGCCCGCCCGCCCAGGTTCCTGCGTCGTCCAGCTCTCCGGTCAGCCAGGTGGCCACGTCATCGACCAGCACCGGGACCGGTCCTGCGGTGCGTAGTGCAGCGGGCAGGTCGGACGGCTCAACGGTGCGCCAGCCCGGTGGCCTGCGGGCCACGTGTACGGCGATCCGCGCCTCCCAGTCCGGGTCATCGAAGCGGCGCCGGGCGGTCGCCAGGTAGTCCACCCGCGCCTCGCACAGTAAGGCCTCCGCGTGCGCGGACTTTCCTGAGCGCGCACCACCGAGCACCAGCGTCCGCACCTGATCTCCTCGCTTCCGCTGGCGACGCTACCGTCATGCGATGACCCTTCGGTGGCGCTACCAGGACCCCGACGGCGACCAGGCGCCCGGTCCGGACATCACTTTCGACGATCAGATCGACGCCGAGGAGTGGCTCGGCCGCGAGTGGCCGGGTTTGCTCGACAGCGGTGTGGCGGCAGTCACCCTGCTCGACGGCGAAGACGAGGTGTATGGCCCGATGCGGCTGGGCCCGTAGTGTGCTACGGGATCGGGTCGCCACGACCGACGCGAGGCTTGGGTACCCGCAGCCGGCGCAGCTGGGTCGCCCTGGTCATCGCATAGAATCCCAGGCCTATGCCGGTCCCCGGTGCATCGGGGAACCGTTCGCGGACGCGGCGATTGACGATCCGGCCGAGCAGTACCCCCTCGACGATCATCGTGACGAGCATCGCCATCGACACCAGCGACACGTACTGCTGCACGACGGGTGACGGGACCAGGATCACCACGATCACCAGCAGCGCCAGCGGCATGAACAGGCCGGAGATGTTGCGCCGGGAGTCCACCAGGTCCCGGACGTAGGCCTTCACCGGGCCGCGATCGCGGGGCAGCAGGTACTTCTCGTCCCCGGCCATCATCCGCTCGCGGCGCGCCGCCGAGGCGTTTCGGCGCTCCTCCTTGGACCCGCGCATCCGGCGGAGAGCTTCCCGCTGGGTACGCGGTGGGGGCGGAGCCGGGCCCCGCTTGCGACCCTCGGCCTCTCGGCGGCTTGGTGTGGGCCGGCCCTTGCCGGCGGTGCGGGCCCGGTGTGTGGCGTCGTCGACCTCGGGCGCCACCTCGCCCGCAGGCTCCTCGGGATCGGTGGCTCCCGGGCCGGTCTTGCCGCGCAGGAACCTCACGACGACCAGACTAGGACAACGCGCCGGAGGCGTAGCGTCGGCAGCTGTGCGCGTGTTGATCGCCCCGGACTGTTTCGGCGGGACCCTGAGCGCTGTGGAGGCAGCTGAAGCCGTCGAAAGGGGATGGCGGCGGGCCGCCCCCGGCGACGAGCTGACGTTGCGCCCGCTGGCTGACGGAGGCCCAGGCTTCGTCGATGTGCTGCACGGCGCGCTGGGCGGAATCATGCACAGCGCCCGGGTCACCGGCCCGACGGGTGAGCCGGTGGCGGCTCACTGGCTGCAGCACGAGACGACCGGTTATCTGGAGGCCGCGCAGGCTTGTGGCCTGCACCTGGTGCCCTCCTGGCAGCGCGACGCGACGACAGCGACCAGCCGCGGGGTGGGGGAACTGCTCGCCGCGGCGCGAGACACCGGCCTTTGTACCGCGGTGGTGGGCCTGGGCGGTTCGGCCAGCTCCGACGGAGGGGCCGGAGCGCTCGCGGCGCTCGGCGCGGTCGCCGTGGACACCGCAGGCCAGCCACTGCCGGCCGGCGGCGCCGCCCTCGTCCGGTGCGCGCGGCTCGACGGCCGGGCCGTCGTGGATGGCCTGCGGCTGGTCGCTGCCGCGGACGTGACCAACCCGCTGCTGGGCCGGCATGGCGCCGCCGAGGTCTTCGGACCGCAGAAGGGTGCCGGACCTGAGCAGGTTCGGGAGCTGGAGGCGGCGCTGACCCGCTGGGCCGACGTGCTGGAGGAGACAACCGGCCGGGCGGTCCGGGAGCTGCCCGCAGCCGGGGCAGCAGGAGGCCTCGGCGCGGCGCTGCTCGGGCTGGGCGCCGAGCGGGTCTCCGGCGCGCAGTTGGTCGCCGAACGCACCGGCCTGGACGATGCGCTAGACCACGCCGAGCTTGTGGTCACTGGTGAGGGCAGCTTCGACTGGCAGTCGTTACGCGGCAAGCTCGTCACCGCGCTCGCCGAAGGCGCCGCCCGGCGCGGGCGGCCCTGCATCGTGCTGGCTGGGCAAGTGTCGGTCGGGCGGCGGGAGGCGGCTGCGGTCGGGATAGCCGCCGCATACGCCGCGGCAGAGCTGGCCGGCTCGGTGCCGGCCGCACTGGCCAACCCGGCGGGTACCCTGGAGGCGGTGGCCGAGCACGCCGCCCGTCAGTGGGGCGGGCGCTGAGCTGGGCCCTGTGTCAACTATCGATGCTGTGCCACTATGGAGACACGGGAATCACCCGTCGGTTGCGGGCGTTCGCGTGATGCAGATAGCCCGTCCGTGCCGAGCGCCGATCCCCAGGGAGAGCCATGACCGTCGAGAACATCGCCGACACCGAGGTAGCCACCCACGGGGTCGAGCTCACCGATGCCGCCGCCGCCAAGGCGAAGGCATTACTCGACCAGGAGGGCCGGACCGACATGCATCTGCGCATCGCCGTGCAGCCGGGGGGCTGCGCAGGACTGCGCTACCAGCTGTTCTTCGATGAGCGCACGCTCGATGGCGACGCCAAGCGAGACTTCAACGGCCTCGCCGTGGTGGTCGACCGGATGAGTACCCCCTATCTGCAGGGCGCGGTGATCGATTTCGTGGACACCATCGAGAAGCAGGGCTTCACCATCGACAACCCCAACGCTGGCGGCTCCTGCGCCTGCGGAGACTCCTTCAACTGACCCCCCATCCCGACGTGTCGGGCCCTGGTGCACGGTATGTCGTGTCTTGGTGCGCGGGCCCTGCTGCAGGGCCTAGACCTGCACGGGGCTTACACCTGCACCGGGTAATGCGGTTCGGGCACCTTGGGGACGATCCGCTGCTCGACGAAGATCCCATGCCAGAGCATGAAGACCAGCACTGCCCAGATCCTCCTGCTGTGATCTCGTGATCCTGCGCGGTGCTCGTCGAGCATCCGGTGCACCGCTCTGAGGTCCAGGAACTCCGCGGCGCCAGAGTCGTTGATGATTCCCCGAGCCCAGTCGTGCAGCTCTGCCCTCAGCCAGGGCCGGATCGGCACCGGGAAACCCAGTTTGCGCCGGTTCAGCACGTGCGCGGGCACGATGTCGCGCAGTGCCCGGCGCAGGGCGTGCTTGGTGGTCTCGCGAGTGATCTTCTCCTCGAGGGGGATAGTGCAGGCCACCCGGAACACCTCCGGATCGAGGAAGGGCACCCGCAGCTCCAGCGAGTTGGCCATGGTCATCTTGTCGGCCTTGACCAAGATGTCGCCACGCAACCAGGTGAACAGGTCCACGTGCTGCATGCGGGTCACCGGATCCCAGCCGGTCGAGGCGGCGTACGCCGCCTCGGTGACGTCGGTGTGTGAGATGGTCGGGTCGTACCCACGCAGCACCCGGCGCAGCTGGTCGTCCCGGAAGATCCGGGCGTTGCCGTAGTAGCGCTGTTCCAGCGTCAGTGCGCCGCGACGCAGCAGGTCCTTGCCTCGCACCCCCTCTGGGATGCGGCTGGAGATCCGGCCCAGTGTTCGGCGCAACGCACCGGGGACTTTCTCGAAAGCGGCCAGCGAAAGTGGCTCCCGGTAGATGGTGTACCCGCCGAAGAGCTCGTCAGCCCCCTCGCCGGATAGCACCACCTTGACGTGTTCCCTGGCCTCCCTGGCGATGAACCACAGCGGCACCAGCGCGGGATCAGCCACCGGGTCATCGAGGTACCACACGATCAGTGGCAGCGCCTCGGCCAGCTCGGTGGCTGAGACGGTGCGGATCACATGCCGGACGTCGATCGCGGCCGCCGACTCCGCGGCCACGTCCACCTCGGAGTAGCCCTCCCGCTCGAAGCCAGTGGTGAAGGTGATCAGATCTGGATTGCGCTCCCTGGCCAGCGCGGCGATGGCGGTGGAGTCGATCCCGCCGGATAGGAAGGCGCCGACGGTGACGTCGGCCCGCATGTGCTTGGCGACCGAGTCCCGCATCGCCGTGGTGATCTCGTCGTGCAGGGCGCACGCCTCGGCTTCGGAGCGGACTCGACGCGGCCGGAAGTCCGGATGGAAGTAGCGCTCGGTGATCAGCTTGCCGCCCGGGGAGAGGGTGAAGGAGGTGCCGGACTCGATCCGGGCGATCCCCGTGTGCAGGGACGCCGGTTCGGGCACGTACTGCAGGTTCAGGTAGTGCTGCAGCGCTCGATGGTCCACCTCCATGAACCCGCCAGGCACACCCAGTGAGGGCGCCAGCTCGAGCAGGCTCTTCTTCTCGCTGGCGAACGCGACTCCGCCCGGCCCGGCACAGCTGAACAGCGGCTTGATACCGAAGGGATCCCGGGCGCCGAAGGCCACCCTCAGCTGGGTGTCCCAGATCACGAAAGCGAACATCCCCCGCAGCCGCTGCACGGCAGCAGGCCCGAAGTGGTGGTAGGCCACAACGACGACTTCAGTATCGCCTTCAGTGACGAAATTCACAGAGCAGGGCTCGCGTCGCAGTTCCTCGCGGAGCTCGACGTAGTTGTAGATCTCCCCGTTGAACAGGATCGTGTAGCGCTCTGGTGCATCCGGTGGGCCCCATTGCAGGGGCTGGTGGGAGTGCTCGAGGTCGATGATGGACAGCCGGTTGAATCCGAGCACCACGTCAGCGTCGTGCCAGGTCCCGGTCTCGTCGGGTCCGCGATGCCGCTGGCAGCGCAGGGCCGCGATCACGTCCGCCACCCGTTGCGCCGCGTCCTGCTGCGCCGTCAGGAGCCCCAGCAACCCGCACACGCACTCGCCCTCTCGTCGGTGGCCGGCCCTCGGTCGGGACGCTCACAGCGGCCTAGTATGACGACCGTCGCGCGAGGTCTCACGATCCCGGGGGAGTTCCGGCCATGGCGCTGGTTTAGGCTCCAGGCAATGAACTGACGGCCGCACGGGGTCCATGGGCACGGGCGACGGGGAGGAACCAGGCGTGATCGGTGTGGTCCGTTCCCGCGCGGTTCGGCTGCTGAAGGTGGCCGGGCTGGCGGGGATGGTCGCCTTCCTGTCCACCGGGTGCTCGGTGCACGAGGTGTTCGCGTTCGGCTGGCCGGAGGGGGTCACCCCGCAGGCCGAGACGATGCGTGCGCTGTGGATCTGGGCGACGTTGGCAGCGCTGGTGGTCGGGGCGATCGTCGCGGGGCTGCTCATGTGGTCGGTCACCTTTCACCGCAAACGGTCCGACGAGATGCCTCGGCAGTTCCAGTACAACCTGCCGCTCGAGATCGTCTACACGGTCATTCCGTTCGTGATCGTGGCGGTGCTTTTTTACTTCACCGCGACAGCACAGAACCTCGTCAACGCCAAGGTCGATAACCCCGACCTGCGGGTGAGAGTGGTCGGCTTCCAATGGAACTGGGAGTTCCAGTACCTGCAGGACAGACCGGGCGTCGACGGCATCTATCAGGCCCGGCGGACTGCGGGAGACTCACCGCTGTCCACGGTCGGCTCGCCCAGCACCGTCCCGATCCTGGTGGTTCCTACCGATCGGGTGGTGGAGTACCAGATCATGTCGACCGACGTACTGCACTCGTTCTACATACCGGAGTTCCTCTTCAAGCGTGACGTCTTCCCGCGACCGGAGAAGAACAGCACCGACAACGTGTTCCAGACCACGGTGGAGCGCCCGGGTGCGTTCGTGGGTCGCTGCGCCGAGCTGTGCGGTACCTACCACGCGACGATGAACTTCGAGCTCCGGGCCTTGCCGGGGGACTTGTTCGACCGTTACATGGTCCTCCGAGCCCAGACGAATCCGCAGACTGCCCGGCCGTACACCGCTGGCGAGGCGCTCGCGCAGTTGAACTGCGGCGAGCTGTGCGCGCCGGAGGCAGTGACCACCTCCCCGTTTGACACCGACCGCACCGCCCGGGAGATCCGCCAGGTCGGTGGGGGCCATTAGCCTTTTTCCCATAACCCGGAGTATCGACCGGTCCCTTCGCCTATGTTCGAGAGCGAGGCAGCACCATGAGGGTCGAGGCGCGGATCTTCGAGATCAACACCGCGTTCTTCTTCCTGTCCGCAGTGGTCTACGGCCTGTGGTCGGCTGGCGAGCCGGTCGGGACCGCGGCGTTGATCCTGACCGGCGGGTTGACCCTCATCATCGGCACGTACTTCCGCTTCGTGTCCCGGCGGGTCCGGATGCGCCCGGAGGACAACATCGATGCCGAGATCTCTGACGGCGCCGGCGAGCTCGGCTTCTTCTCACCCGGCAGTTACTGGCCAGTCGCGATGGCGGTGGCGGCGAGCGTGGTCGGGTTCGCACTGGCTTTCAATCAGTGGTGGCTGGTCACAGTCGGCATCGCGGTGGTCCTCATCACGGTGGCCGGGCTGGTCTTCGAGTACCACACCGGCCCCAAGGCGGAATGAGCGAGCGTGTCTCGCCGCCGCCAGCTGTGGCGGGACTCGCCTGGTCGGGCTAGCTGAACTAGTCGTTGGGTTGCTGCGGCCGACCGGCCAACTTTCGGCCTGCGCCGTCGGTGCCGGCTCCGTTTCCGGCAGCAGACTCGTGCCGGGCCTTCTCCAGTGCTCTCGTCTGCTCCGGAGGATCCGGTCGAAACAGGGATCCGGGCACTGGGGCACCGGCCGAGCCAAGCTGGTTCATCCGCTGAGGCACCGGCGCACCCTGGTACTCCAACGGGATGGGGTGGCCGTGCGCATCGACGCCGCCAAGAGGCTGGTGCACCTCGATGAACTCACCGTGCGGCAGGCGCTTGATGATGCCGGTCTCGATGCCGTGTTCGAGGACTGCGCGGTCGGCGCGCTGCAGCCCGAGGCAGATCCGGTACGTGACATAGTAGGAAATCGGTGGCAACAACAGCAACCCAATACGACCGGCCCAGGTGGTCGCGTTCAACGAAATATCGAATACGTACGCGATGACGTCATTACCACCCGAAAGCAGCAGTACGAACATGAACGAAATCGCCATCATCCCCAGGCCGGCCCGCACCGGAACATCCCGTGGGCGCTGCAAGAGGTTGTGGGTGGCGTTGTCCTTGGTCAGTTTGCGCTCGATGGCGGGGTACATCGCCGCGAGGGTGAACATGATGGCGGGAAGCACCATCGTCGGCCAGAACGACGCGGGAATCAGGTAGTCGCCC
>JBOHFU010000078.1:0-10536 GCA_050699675.1 Pseudonocardiaceae bacterium | reverse complement strand
TTCCGCGGTGCGGATCAGCAGGTCGAGCACGGAGCCTCGCTTCCTCTGCCAGTTCCGGGCCAGGGGCGCCGCCCGACGCGATGCGGGTGCCCACCTCGGGACGGTGCCCCTGGCCGGACTACCCTGCGGCGACTTCGTGTGGACCGCTTACTGGATAGCCTTGGATATTCTGGGATATCTTCGACCGGAGCGCAAGTGGCCCAAACGGGTGTATGGCTGGACAGCGAAGTGACCTGACGAGCAACGCGGGGAGACAGCATGGCGATCAGCCCGACCGTGCGCAGGCGACGACTCGGCTCGGAGATCAAACGACTCCGGGACGCCGTGCGCATGTCCGGAGGCACCCTCGCCAAGAAGATCGGCACGTCACAACCGCAGCTCAGCCGGGTCGAGAACGCCCGCGGCCAGCTCAGCGCCGCGCAGCTGGAGAAGCTGATCAAGGCGTTCGACGTGGACGAGCGCAAGGCCGAGGAGATGCGCACGCTTCGTCGCGACGGTGACCTGCTCGGCTGGTGGGAGCAGTACTCCGACGTGCTGCCCGACAACGTCGAGTTGCTGATCGGGCTGGAGGCCGGAGCCGCCTGGGAACAGACCTACCAGGACGCCTTCATACCGGGCCTGCTCCAGACACCCGAGTACGCCAAGGCCGTGATCAGCTCGGCCGCACCCTTCCTCCGCTCGGCCGACGTGCCGAGGCTGGTGCAACTGCGTGCCGACCGCCAGCAACGGTTGACCGCCACTGACTTCCGGTTGACGGCGGTGATCAATGAGGCCGCACTGCACCGCTGGGTCGGCGGACGCGAGGTCATGCACGCGCAGCTGCGCCACCTGCTCGACGCCCAGCACAACGCCACCGTGGAGGTGCTGGTGCTGCCGTATGAGGCCGGCGAACATCCAGCCCAGGGCCAATCCTTCGCGCTGCTGACCTTCCCAGAACCCGAAGACCCAGCCATCGTGTTCCTCGACTACGCGCACTCCAGCGGTTTCCTGGAGAAAGCACACGAGATCCGGCAGCACACCAGCGTGTTCGGCGGAGTCACCTCCCAAGCACTCGACCCTGACGACTCGATGCACAAGATCGCCGAGATCGCCGCCACGTTCGCCTAGACCACGATCGGCCACCGAGCGAGATCACTACGGACCTGGTTGTCCTAGGCTGCTGAGGCTGGGCTCCCGCTGTCGCGGGCGGCGGACAGACGATCATTGTCAGCGACCAGGACAGCGCCAACGAGACGAAACGCCCTGGTCACGGCCGAACAGGAGACACATGAAAGACCAACCAGACTTCCAGGCACTGCGGACCGCGCACTACCGCAAGTCCAGCCGATCCAGCGGAGCACAGGAGTGCGTCGCCATCGGCCACGCCGCGGGATGGACCGGCGTGCAGGACACCAAGGAGCACCCCGACAGCAGGCAGCGGAGCACCCTGGCCGTGCCCACCCAGCAGTTCGCCGCGTTCCTCACGGCAGTGAAAGACGGGCACCTGTAACCAGCTTGCCGAACTCGGGCGAATGCCCCGGCCCAAACCTGGTGGGCCGGGGCATCCTCGTGGGCACCCGGTACCGATGATGCCCCAGCCAGTCCGCGTCGCCATCACCGGAGCCAACGGCTCCGGCAAGACGACGCTTCGCTTCTCTTGGGTAATCCGCGTCCACGCGGGCTGAGCCTGCGGCGAGGTCGTCGGTCGGCTCGATGCGAGGGTGGCGAGCAAGGCACGTCCCCGTGGACCCCCGGCCCCGATTCCTGCCTCGGGCCCGGACCGTGTCTCGGGTCAGTTCCGGGCGTACGTGATCACCGCAATGTACTCATCTGCCGATGAGCGGACGCTCTGATGAGCGTGCGATGGGGATCGGCAAGTGTCGTAAGGGGTAAGCCGTCGGTGAGGAACGGGTCAGGGTTGGGGTTGGCCTGTGGGTTGTGTGGTGAGCAGCTGGGTGGCGGCGAGTTGGCGGTAGAGCGTGTCGGTGGAGATCAGGTGGGTGTGGGTGCCGTTTGCGCGGAGCCGGCCGGCGTCTAGGACCAGGATTTGGTCGGCGCTGGTGACGGTGGACAGTCGGTGTGCCGCGACGAGGACGGTGGTGGTGAGGGCCACCTCGGCCACTACTTGACGCAGTTGGTGTTCGTTGACGGCGTCGAGTTGTGAGGTGACTTCGTCGAGGAGCAGCAGTCGAGGGCGGCGTAGTAGCGCTCGGGCGATGGCGATTCGCTGGCGCTGCCCGCCGGATAGCGTGATTCCGCGGTGGCCCAGAACGGTGTCTAGCCCGTTGGGTAGTCGGGTCAGCAGATCGTCCAGCCGGGTGCGGAAGATGACGTCGTGGATGTCGTCGTCGGAGGCGTGGGGTGCGGCGAAGCGCAGGTTGTCGCGCAGTGTCGTGGCTAGCACGGGGGCGTCTTGCTCGACGTAGCCGATGGTGGCGCGCAGCTCGGCGAGGGGCCAGTCGCGTACGTCGCGGCCATCGACCGCGACCTTGCCGTTGAGTGGTTCGTAGAAGCGTTCCAGGAGAGCGAAAATCGTGGATTTGCCGGCGCCGGAGGGACCCACGAGTGCGGTCATTCCGCCGGGCGGCATGTGGAAGCTGATCTCGTCGAGGACCGGTCCCCGGTGGCCGGGGTAGCGGAACGACACGTGGTGAAAAGCCACCGAAGCCGCCCCCGTTGCGGTTGCGGTGACCGGCGTGATGGGTGGGCTCGGGATAGAAGGTTCGGTGGGCAGGATGTGTACCTGTCGGGTGCGACGTACTGCCGCTAGGCCGGCCTGCAGGTCGCTGGCGGCGTTCACCAGGGACGCGATGGGTGAGATCAAGTAGAACACGTAGAGCAGGAGCGCGATGAGCGAGGACAGTGGCAGCGCCCCGCTGGCGACCCGCGCGCCGCCGACGCCGAGCACCGCGAGGAACGACACGTGGACCGACAGCCGGGACAGGATGTCGACCAGCGAGGACCAGGCCGCTACGGACACTCCCTGCCGCCAGGCCCGATCGGCGGCCTGGTCGAGGATCGCGTTTTCCCGGTCTTCGGCACCACTGGCCTTCACTGTCCGGAAGGCGCCCAGTGCGCGCTCCAGCACCGCGCCCATCTCGCCGACGGCCTGTTGGGCGCGCTCGGTGGCGCGCCCGATCCGCGGCAAGACCGATCCGGTCAGCACGATGGTCACCAGGATGACGGCGAGCGTGACGCCGAGCAGCACCGGATCCAGCAGGGCCATCAGCACGATGGTGCCCACGATCATCAACGTTCCGTTGACGGCATCGACGATCGTGCTCGTGGCCGCGGTGCGCAGCAAGGTCGTATCGGAGGTTACCCGGGACAGCAGGTCGCCCGGCTTGAGCCGATCGACTTCGGCGACGGGCAACCGCAACAACCGGTGGATTAGCCCTCGCCTCGCGACCAGCACGACACCCTCGGCGGCCCGTTCCAGCAGATAGGTCCCGACCGCGGCGATCACAGCGGAGCCGAACACAAGCCCGGTCAGCAGCATGATCGGCGTGAGGACAGGCTCGTGCGCGGACAGGGCGTCGATGACCGCCTTGGCGGCCAACGGCTGGGCCAGCCCGGCGAACCCGCCACCACAGGTGATCACACCCGCGACGAGCAGCGCGCGGCGGTAGGGGCGGGCATAGTCGAGCAACAGCCGCCAAGCAGAGCTGGATGCCAGGGAGGGGCCACGTCGCGATCCGGCGTCCTCAACGGACCTCATGTTTGTTGCCCTCTAAGGGAGCATCGCATGCCCGCGAGGGCTATCGAGGTCAGCGGCGGGAGCCTGCGCGCGGTGTAAGACCACGTACCGGTCGAAAGCGATGCCGCCGCTGGCGTGCATCTGTTCGGCTCCGCCGAGGAACCGGCGGTGGAACTCGGTGGCCTGGTCGGGCGGCAGCCACTCGATCCATCCCGCCGACACCGCGGTCGGTAGGCGTGAGGTGAACAGGTCCCACAGAGCCGCGGGATCGGAGATCGGCTCGGGGTGCTCAAAAGCCTTGCGGGTCGAGCCAACGAATCCGGCCGCGGCCAGCAGTCCGTCCACGTCCACATCCGCGGGCCCGTCCGGGTCCTCACGCACAGTGGAGGGAAAGAACTCTTGGGCCAGGTCGGCGAGCCATTGCCAGCGCCCGCGGTGCGGAAATGGGCCCGGCAGGGACAGGGCGAACACCCCGCCCGGTCTCAGCACGCGCCGCACCTCGGCCAGTGCCGCGGCCGGGTCGGACAGCAGGTCGAGCACGAAGCCCGCGGTGACCACATCGAAGCAGGCGTCGGGAAAGTCGAAGCGGTGGGCATCCATTAGCGACACGGTCATGGTGGGAAAGTCTGCGCGCAGGCGAGCGACCATGCCCGGAGCGGCGTCCACGGCGGTGACCACGCAGCCGCGGGCCAACGCGGCCCCGGCGATCGCGCCGCGTCCGGCGCCCACATCCAGTAGCCGGGCTCCCGGCGCTGGGTCGGCGTAGTCGAGCAGCTGCCGACCGAACTCGAGGGTGGCCGGGTCCATTTCCTCGTAGAAGGCGGCGTTGTCGTCGTACCACTGCCAGGACTGCTCGGTTTGGGTCATGGGGATCTCCTCGACCTGCTTCTCGGGTTCATGGCACGGTGAAGAACGTCCGGAAATAGTCGGAGGGATAGTCTTCTCCGATCATGACGCCGTCGACCTCGACCCATGCGTGGGCGTAGAACGGGGCGAGCCGCCGCGCGCCGAGGCACCAGGTCGGCCAGTGCCCGTGAGAACGGCACAGCAGGGTCGTGGCCAGGGATCGGACCAGACATCCTTCGCGTCCCGCGCAGGCCAGGCTCACCGACACCACGGCTTGCCGGGCGTTGCACGCCTCCTCGTAGGTGGCTGGCCGGGTTCCCCGGCGCAACCGGGTCAGTACCTTGCGGATGCGCTGCGGTGAGCTGGTGGACAGCAACCGGGCGGCGGCCACCATCGTTCGGACCCGGATCCGACGTCCGAACGACACCGAGCGCGGATCGTATGAAATGGCCTCTGGGCTGGCCATGGGCGCTCTCCTTTACTCTTCGACCAGTCGCGCGGTGCGCAGGTGTGCGAGGAGTTCCCGTACGTCCTGGGTCGCGTCGTCGAGGCCGACCGCGTACTCCTTGGTGAGCGCCTGCGCCGCTTGCCCCGCTGTCGCGCCGGCCAGCAGGGTGCGTAGCACGAAGGCGCCGGTCGGGTTGAGGTCGTAGTACTCACCGCTGTCGCCGTCGAGCAGCGCGATCCCGTACTCGGTCTCGGCGTCGAAGACGCCGGGACGCAGTGTCAGCGCCATGAGAATCTCCTTGCCTAGGCACGGTCGTGCGTTTGTGGCTCGAGTGGGTGGGATGCGGCGTTGCGTTCCAGCGCGCGCAGCCAGATCTCACACGCCAGGGTGGGATAGAGCGCGCTGAACTCCACTGTTGTGGGCAGCGGGCGGCTGCAGACCTCCCGGAGGGCGGCCACGTCGATCAGGCCGAGCTGGCCAAGGCGGGAGTTCTCGCACAGGGCCACCATGTCGGCGCGGTTCTCCCGGAGCCCGACCTCGACCTCGTGGGAGCCGATGGCCTTGGTCTGGCGGGTAAGGGTTTCCTCGGGAACGATGCCGCGCATTGCCGCGACGGCCAGCGGTTTGAATCGCCAGGGTGTCACGCGTTCCTGCGGGCGAACCGCCAGGCCCGCCTCGATCACGCGGTCATCGAAGTAGGGCGCGGCAAGCCTGATCCCCCGCTGACGCGCAAGCTCGCCGAGGTTGCGGATCATTCGTGCGACACCGCCCAGATCCGCGAGCTCCTGATGCTGGCCGTGGCCATGGCCCAGCGGTTCGGCGGTGGGCGCGGCGCGCTGAATCAGGCCGCGGACCGCCTCCGCGGCGGCCGGCATCGCCCACGGGGGAAGCCGTATTGGCTTGGCCCAAGAGAAGCTCGGCCCGAGCGAGGACACCGGAGCGGCGGTCAGGTCGGCGCCGAACCGGAGCAGCCATGCCCGGTAGGACCGGTTGTCCAGGAGCTGCCGTAGCAGCGTCCGGTACGGCCACCGGTTCAGCGCGGCGTAGCCGCGCAGGTTCCGCAGCGCGGTCCGGAGCTGGTGGCGCAGCATGGCGTGCAGATGGGCCGGGGAGCCGCCCAGCACCTGGTCGCCGCCGAAGCCAGTCAGGTGCGTCCGAGACCCGCGCGCCGCCGCCCGCTCGGCGATGACCAGCCATCTGCGATCGAGGGTGGCCGCACACGGTTCATCCAGCGCAACGTCGTCCTGCTCGCCGATGCCGGCGAAGGCGAACGGGGTGCACTCGGAGGCCACGATGTGATGCTCGATGGTGCCCAGCGCGGCGACGGTCCGGCGGGCCCAGAACGCGTCATCGGCCAGGGGATCTGGAGGGGCCCAGGTATAGGCGGCCACGTGTGCCGAGCCGCGGGCGGCCAGGCAGCACAGCGAAGTGGTGTCAAAGCCGCCCAGATCGGTGGTGACCAGTTCGCGGCCCTGCGTCCGCACCTCGACGGCGGCCGACAGCGCCGCACGCAGCGCCGGCGCGCCCTCGGCCATCGGGACGGTCGGCTCCGGGGCGGTCCACCACCGCACCGGCCGGTGCCGCCCCGTGCCGTCGATCGCCAGGTAGCACCCGGTAGGCACGGCCGCCAGGCCGCGCCACATGGGCTCCCCGCCGATCGGATGCGGGGCGCACGGCTCGAGCAGCGCGACCGCCAGCCGCGCCTCGTCCAGGGCGGCTCCCGTCAGGCCCGCCAGCACGTCGGCACGGTCGGCGGCCACGGTGACGCCATCCACCCTGGCATGGAGCACCCGGCGAAAGCCG
Organism: Pseudonocardiaceae bacterium; assembly: GCA_050699675.1. Lineage (GTDB taxonomy): Bacteria > Actinomycetota > Actinomycetes > Mycobacteriales > Pseudonocardiaceae. Next base: position 3,763 of record JBOHFU010000078.1, on the reverse strand, counting down.
CTGATCGGGCCCTGGATCCGCACCTGCCCGGCCACCGAAGCGATCAAATGAAAGTTGCCCGCCCAGGATGTTGATGGCTCGTCGAGATCGGCGAGGGTGCGGACTCGGGCGGCGATCTGAGACAGGAACGCGGCCGAAAGCAGGTGCTCACCGATGACGGCGATCGCGGTGACGCCGCACTGGGTGACGGTGATCTCCTCCTCGGACCACCGGCCGAGCAGCCACGCTCGCCCGGAAGGATGCCGCGTCACGCACGTCGCCTGGCGCTGCAGCGCCATGGCGATCGGTTCGGCCGCCGGGCAGTCGGGAAGCACGACAAACCACCAGGGCACGCGATCGAGGCGGGCATAAGTCACGGCCGGATTCCTTCCCGATGGCGCACAATCTGTTTGGAGAAATCTGTGTGAGCGCCTGGGTGGTGACCGAATAGCGGTCACCACCCAGGCTCGCTCCCCGGGCCAGCTCTCTCACGCGTTGCTGAGCGGACCCCAGGAGCGACGATCGACCTTCACTCACTAGTTCTTGTGGGACAGAACAAGGAGGTCAGCCGGACCATGGACTCCGAGACCAGTCTTCTTGATGAAGGAGCCGGACGCCCTCAGCGTCGGACGCTCGTACGTGCGCATCGATTTCACCTCCTTTCGTCACATCGGCCATACATCGACGCAAGCCTGCGACAATGTTGGACCACCTACTCCGAACAGATTGCCCATACAATTCACAGGCCGCGCGAATCCCGAAATGCCGGCGCGCCAACGTCGATTCTCCGAACCGCCTGGCCTTACTTTCACGTCGCCAACGACCTGCCTCGCCGGCAGCCTGCAGGCCCCGTCCACAACCGCGACCAGCCTGGAGTCGGACGCACCGGGTTTCACGATCTGGGTGAGATGCTGAAGCTGAGTCGGCCATCAGCCGACCCTCTGGGCATCGACCGGTGATCCACCCGCATCCCCGCCGCTGGCCGCCCCGAGCGCTTGCCCCCAACGCGGGCCCGCGCCGACTGTTGCCGCCACCCGCGCAACACGAGCCCGGCCGGGAATCAGCCAACCGTGCGTGTCCCATGATTTCTCCCGAAGACCAGTGGCGCGCTCGCCGACAGCAACCAAAACCCTAGGAGCACGTACCCCCTGTGGGCTTAGGGTTTTCTTAAGATTTGCTTAAGTCGATGACCACTGGACTACCCACTGCTTCTCACCTCGCGTACGGGTGGTTCTCGACCCCTTTGACCCGCGCACCAGGCCGTCGGCGGCCCCCCACCCGCTCACGTTGCGCACCCACCTGTCACCCGTTGCGCACCCACCCGTCACCCGAAGCACGAGAGAGCTAGGAAAAACGGGTGAAAGCCGGTCTTCTGCCGGTGCAGCAACACCGGCGCACTCGTTGATTTGAGATCGCAGGTGTCGACGTGGAGTGTCGCCACATCCTGAATCGCTGATGCCAAGGATCCGTCGGTGATCGATGCGTTGTTGGCGGATGCGCAGGCGACGGGCACGCCGATTGATGGCGTTGATGGGTTATTGAACAAGATGACCAAGGCGGTGATCGAGCGGGCATTGCAGGCCGAGATGACTCAGGCGGCTGCGCCAGATCGACGAGATGATCTTGTCGCTGTATGCCCGGGGATGACCACTCGTGATATTGAGGCGCATCTGCGTGAGGTGTATGGAGTGAACGCGTCTCGGGAGTTGATCTCGAATGTGACTGATGAGATCGAGCTCTGGCGCAACCGCCCGTTGATGAGGTGTACCCGATCGTCTATGAGGGTTATGCAAAACCTCAGTTATTACTAGCCAGGGGTTAGCCAGGGATCGTTGTTCCGAAAGTTGGCGACACGCCGGATGAGATAACAGGCAACGGCTTCTCGGGTCGATAGAAAGGAGGTGACGAAACCACTCTCTCACGACGGAGAAGCCGTTGCGGTTTGATCGTATGTCAGGACTGGATGCTGAGCAACTCGACGCGCTGGAGCAGAGGGTCGGCGACCTGCTCGAGAAACCATGGGATCGGGGCACAGGTCGCCCAAAAGAACTCATCTTGCGCGAGGCGCTTGTCGTCACTTGCGGGTATCTGCGCCAGAACATTATCGAGGAGGTGTGGGCGGAGATCTTCGATGTGGACCAGTCCACGATCTCGCGGTATATCACGTTCCTGACGCCGCTGATCGATCAGGCTATCGCGGAGTTCAGGCCGTCCGCGGAGGAGGCAGCGGAGGCCACCAGGGACGCGATTGCCCTGGTCGATGGCACTTTGTGGCCATGCTGGTCCTGGGCCGGTGAGCGCGAGTTGTGGGCTGGGAAATACAAGACAACGGGTCACGGATCGCTGATTGTCACGAGTCTCGCTGGCCGTGTCACTTTCGTGTCCGAGCCGGTTGCGGGCAAGGAGCACGACATGGCCAAACTGACAGGATCGGAGTGTGAGATGATCCTGAAGTTGGCCGGCGATGTGATCGGTGACAAGGGATTCATTGGAACTGATTACATCATCACTCCGGTGCGCAAGCCGAAAGATCGTGACCTGTCCATGAGCGAGCATGACTACAATAATCAAATCAGCTCGCTGCGTGCGCCCGTCGAGCGAGCCGTCGCTAACCTGAAGACATGGCGGATTCTCTTCACGGATTACAGAAGACCGCTGAAGACCTTCTTGTCCTCGTTCCGGGCCGCCGTCGGCCTATATTTATTCAAGGAGGCTTTTGCATAAGCCTCTATGTCGACGGGATCCGGATCCAGTCCAGGACAAGGGCGCGGTGACGGTGAAGGTCGCGCACCTGATCATCGGGTAGACGTGGAGGGCCGTAAGCACGCACTGTGCGTGTGGATCGCCGAGGCGGAGGGCGCGAAGTTCTGGCTGTCGGTGCTGACCGAGTACGCAATCGGGGGCTGCGTGACACGCCATCACGCTGATCCACCAAACCAGCGGCGGCTACCCCCGCGCGATCAACAATCTCGCCCTCCAAGTCCTGGTCGCCGCCTTCGCCGCCAACAAAGCCATCGTCGACGAATCCTCCACCCGCATCGCCGTCGCCGAGGTCACCGCCGAATGACCACACCACCGCCACCCTGACGACCAACACGCCACCCCAACGACCAGGCCCCGTCCGGCACCCCGCTGGTTTGCGTCTGACTTCGTGACGCAGATCGGCGTGTCTATCAGACAACATCCGATGGGTTCTTCGACCTCTCCCGGAGGATCTGATCATGTTCGAACTCGACCGTGGCAGCGACCGTGTCGGCCGGCGCTGGAAGCGGTTCTTGTCGCCCTGGCAGAAGTACGAGATCTGGTTGCAGCTGGTGGGTCAGGAGGTGACGATCGCCGAGGCGGCGGCCCAGCAGCACGTCGACCGGTCCACGATCATGCGTATCCGCACGGTCGCCAAGGAGGGTGCTCTGGCGGCGCTGGCGGCCTGCAAGCCAGGGGTGGGGGCCAAGGAACGCGACTACGAACTCGAGTGGGCCAAGGCCGAGGTGGCGCGGCTGTCCGAGGCGCTCAAGGAGATGGCCGTCAAGCTCACCCTGGTCGAGGGAAAAGGCGGTTGGGCCTAAGTGGCCGGGTCCCCCGCCGGGTGGGCGCGGCCACCAAGGCAGGCCTGCTCGAGTTGCTGGACGAGACGCTTGAGGCCGGCTGGACACTGCGCCGGATCTGTCAGCAGCTGGAGCTGCCCCAGCGGCGGGCACACCGCTGGATCTCCCGCCGTGCCGGTGGCCGGCTGGCCGACCGCGCACCGGGCGGGTCCCCGATGCACGGCCTGCTGTCCGAGGAA
>JBOHFU010000077.1:0-10585 GCA_050699675.1 Pseudonocardiaceae bacterium | reverse complement strand
CGGGTAGGGGTTCTGCCGTCAGCGGCCCCGGGCCCGCCGCGCCTGAACGCCTTCACGATCTATGACTTCGCCGACACCGGCGAGCAACTGGTGGTCGTAGAGACGTTCGCCGCGGAGCTGTACCACGACGACCCTCGAGATGTGGCCGTCTATGTGGAGATCTTCGACGCACTCGCGGCGGTTGCCCTCTTCGACGAGGACGCAACCGAACTCATACGCGCCAACCGTTGACGCGACTAGCAGTTCGGAATATATTCCAGCCCGCTGGGTGATGGGTGACAGAGCTGCGGCGGGGCCTGAGCTGACCCTGACGTCCTCCGGTCCCGCCGCAATCCAACCGGTCTTGTCGAGGAGCGCATCTGATGGTTGACCCGACCATGTGCACGGTGGTGCGAGTGCGGCGCCGCCGGGAGCGTGGTGCAGCAGGGCGGGTGGTGCATGTGGTCGCGCTGTCCGACGACACCGGAACTTCAGGACTGCTGGGTGCGCTGTGTGGAACCTCGTTGGCGAGCGATGAGGTCGAGACCGTGGAGCCCGGGGTGGGGGTGCCGTGTACCGGTTGCCTGCTCTACCGGGACGGCACGGCGCTCCTGCCGTCCCCATCCATATCCAGCTATCGGGAGTGGGGTTGGCCGGTACGCGGCAACGCAGATCAGGTGTTGCTCGACCTGGGTGGTGAGTACACCGCGGTGATGTTGCCTGCTGGGCTGGCGCGGGCCGTCACGGCGATCCTGGCCGGCCGCGACCGCCGCGCGCCGGTGCTGGTGAACTCGGGCGCACCTCACGAGCACACCCTGGTGGCCGGGGAGCCCTACGGGGTGCCGCTGCCCTGGCCGGGCGGGGTACGGCTGGTGACCGGCGCGCTGGCGTTGCCTCCCAGCACCACCCCGTTCGGGCCGCTGCGCTGGGAGCAGTTGCCTCCCGACCCAAATCTGGCCGGATGTCGGGAAATCGACATCTTCGGCGCGGTGCACACCACGCTGCACGCCGCCGCATATACCGAAGGTGGATGCGGAAAATGAGCCGGGGCAGCCTGGCGGCCAAGACGGCGCCGGTGGGGTGGGTGCAGCTTCCTGACGGGTACACGATCCGCTGGCGGCGCGGTGATCCGGTAGCCCACGTGTTGGTCGGCCAGCAGCTGGACAACCACGGGACGGCCGGCGTGCTGGCCACCATCCCGGTATCGCCCTCGGGCTGGACCGATCTCGCCCAGGTCCGTCTGGTCGGGCAACGATGGCTGCATCGGCAGCGCACTCAGCAGAGCGCATGATCAGAACACCAGCCCCCGCCCAGCGACGGCGTGGTGCTGATCCGCAGGGGCCACGCTCACGCATACGAAGCCTGGAGAGCTCGAATCCAATAGCTCAGGACAGTATTTCTGGCTCGAGGCCCACACCGGGGCGCCGATCACCGCCGCCCTGGCCGACCTGCTGGCCGAAGGGGCGCGCCCATGACCGTGCTCACCGAGGAGTGGAGGCCTCGGGCGCGGCAGCTCGCCGACCAGCTTGTCGCAGCCGGGAAACTCAACTCCCCGGCATGGCGGGAGGCGGTCTGCGCAGTGCCCCGCCACGAGTTCGTGCCCGACGTGTTCCGGCAGGAGGTCGCCTACGACGCTACCTGGCAACGGCTGGACACGGCGACCGAGCAGGGTCGGCGGGAATAGCTGGACCGGGTGTGCTCTAACACGGCACTGATCACCGCCCTGGTCGAGACACCGCAGCTCACCACGTCGCGGTCGTCGTCCAGCATGCCGGGACTAATGACCCGGATGCTGGAAGCCCTGGATGTCTGCGATGGGCACCGGGTGTTGGAGATCGGCACCGGCACGGGATACAACGCGGGGCTGCTCGCGCATCGCCTCGGGGACGCCAACGTGTTCTCCGTCGACATCGAGCCCGACCTCGTTGACCTGGCCCGCGCGCGGCTGGCCTTTATCGGGCTGGTGATCGTCCGCCTAAAGTCCACGATGGACAGCGTGAAGTGATGAGTTCGATGGCTCAGCTCACGGCGCGGTGGGCTTGTCGGCCATGTCGGTTGAGGTCGCGCCACTGCACGCTCTCGGGCAGTTCGGCTGTGTTGAGAAACTCGATCACCATCGTCGCGAGCTGATCGACAGGGATTCCGCTGCCGGGCAGGAAGTGACCTTGATGGGTGGTGTGCCACTCGCCGCTGTCGGGGTCACCGAGAGTTTGACAGTGCCGGCGGCTGTCGGAGTACTCCGCGTAACCCCGGCCGTCGTGCACTGCGATCACGAGCCCGTGATCCGCTTTGGTGCGGCCGGTGACGGTGCTAGTAACGCCTGCGCGGCCGGTGTGGATGAGATACGCCTCGCTGGTGTGGGGTTGGGTGAGCTGCTCGACTAGCTGGAGCACGTCGAGCGGGCTGCTCAGACGGGTGTGATTCTGGGCTAGCGGGGCGACGGTCCCCGGCGCGAGCTCGGCCCATCGGGCGTCGATCGTGCTGGTCATCGCGTTCCGTTCCCTCCGTAGGTGACATGCGTGCCCGTCGGTGGTGTCGAATTCACGAACCGCACAGTCACTGCACTCGCTGGCGTGCGGAGAGACGCTCGGGGGGAATGGTGATGAGCGGGTGGTAGTAGCCGGGGCCTTGCGGCTCGCCGACCGGTTGGCCGTCGGCTTCTACCCAGGCGTGGGCGACGAAGGGAGCGGTGCGCACGCCTGTGCACCAGGTGGGCCAGACACCACGGATGCGGCACAGCAGGGTGGTGGCCAAGGAGCGCTGCAGGCAGTACCGGCCACCGCACAGCACGCTGACCGCCAGGACTGCGTCCTGGGCGCCTTTGACCTGGGAGTAGGTGGCCGGTGCAGCGCGGCGGCGCAGGACGGTGAGCACGGCGCGGATGCGTCGTGGTGGCAGGTGGGCGAGCACGCGGCCAGCACCGACGGCCAACAGGGCAGCCGGCCGATGCCGAAGAGGGAGCCTTCCGCCGCGTTCGACGGTCTGCGGCTGGGTCATGGACGCCCCTTGTCTACGAGTCCGGCGGTGTGCAGGCGCGCCAGGAGCGCGGCCACGTCGGCGGCCGCCTGCGCGGTGCTCACCGCATGCCGGTCCGCCAGGATCTGGGCTACCTCCTGGGGGGAAGTGCCGTCGAGCAGCAGCCGGAGGACGAGGGCGCCGGTGGGGTTGAGCTGCCAGTAGCGGCCAGCGCGCTCGTCAAGCAAGACCAACCCGTCATCGGTATCCGCGGTGGACACGTCGGCTCGCAACTGCAGGGTCATCGTGACGCTCCTACCGCGGTGGCTGGCGATGCTGGGGTGAGGGTGCGCAGCCATGCTTCGCAGGCCAGGGTCCGGTCGAGTGCCACCCGATCGAGGGTGTAGGGGTAGAGCCCGAGGCAGACCTTGCGCAGCGCATCGACGTCGACGAGGCCGAACCGGGCCAGCACCGGGTCGTCGAGCAGCGCGGCGAGATGGGGGCGGGCCTGGCGCAGTCCGGCGTGCCAGTCGGCGCTGAAGTTGCCCTTGGTAGTGCGTTGCAGGACTGCGGCGGGCACCAGGTCGCGCATCGCCTCGACGATCAGCGGCTTGAACCGCCATGGGGTGGTGCGCTCGTGGAGCCGGACGGCCAGGCAGGCTTCGACCACCCGATCGTCGAGGAAGGGGGCAGCCAGCGGCAGCCCGGCGCGGGCCATGATCCCGGCAAGGTGACGGGTGAGGTAGCCGACGCCGCGGAGATGCTCGAGGGTGGCGTGCTGGCCGCGGGTGGGGGCCAGCGGTTGTGCGCTGGCTGCTGCCTGGTGAAGCAGGGTTCGGGCCGCGTCGGCCGCGTGGGGGGTGGCCCAGGGCGGGAGTCGTAAGGCGGGACCCCAGCCTAGCTTGGGCATCCCGCGGGCCAGCGGGAGTGCGGTGAGGTCGTCGATGGTGGCGGTCAGCCATTGCTGGTAGCTGCGGCGATCGGCCAGCCCGCGCAGGGTGGCCGCCAGCGGCCAGCCGCTCACCGCGCGGCGGCCGCGCAGGTGGTTGGCCGCGATACGGGGATGCGTCACGGCGGTGGTGTGCAGGTAGGCCGCCGGGGCCTGCAACACTTGGTCGCCACCGATCCCACACAGGTGTAGCCGGCTACCACGTTCAACAAGCTGGCGGGCGACAACGGTGGTGCGAGCATGGTCCCGGATGACGATGTGCGGCTCGTCGGTTCCCACACCGCCCTCGCCGGCATCCGCATACATCAGGGGCAGCTGCTGCATCTCGAGCACGAGGTGCTCGGTGCCGTCCAGCTGGTCAGCGGCGCGCTGCGCCCAGCGCGCGTCGTCGTGGCCCGAGTCGGCCGAGACCAAGGTCACCGCGATCACCTGGCTGTGGCCGCGCGCGGCCAGGAAGCAGATCGGAGTGGAGTCCAGGCCACCGGACAGGTCGCAGCTGATCGTCCCGCCCGCCCAGGTACGGGCCTCGACGGCGGCAACCAGCGCCTGCGCCACCAGGGGTGCGGCCTCGGCCAGCGGCGCGACCGGCTCCGGTGGACGCCACCACCGCACGACGCGAGCCGGCTGGCCCGGATCGGTGAGCAGGTAGCAGTCGTCGGCAAGCACCTGCATGCCGTGCCACGGGCACCCGTCGGCCACCGGGTGGGGCAGCGAGGGGTAAACCAGGCGGGCCGCCAACCATTGCTCGTCGACCACAGCTCCGGCGAGACCGGCCAGCACATCCGCCCGGTCCGCGGCCACTGTCAGCTCCCCTAGCTGGGTGTAGAACATCCGCCGCAGCCCGGAGACGCTGCCCTGCACCCGGACCTGGCCGTCGATGGCGGCCACCAGGTGGAAACTGCCGGATAGCCCGGCTCCCAGCCGATCCAGGTCAGCCACCGTACGCACTCGCTGGGACAAGGCTGACAGCGCCGTGGCGGTGACCGGGCAGCACCCGATCACCGCCACCTGTACCCCTGCCACCTGTGCTGACACCAGCTCGTCAGCAGCCCAATGGCCCAGCAGCCACGGCCGTCCCGAGGGATGCGGCAGCGCCTGTGGCGCGTGCGGGCCCAAAGCCGCGGCTACGTCACGCGCGGCATCGCAGTCGGGAAGGACCACAAACCAGGCTTGGCCGCGGTCAGGTGGACGAAGAGGCAAGCGCACGACACGTTACTCGGGGAAGTACCAGAACTCGTCGGCAACCAACCCGTCGCCATCGGCGCGGGTCAGCGCGGTGAACCCACCGATCTCATCGAGCATCGGAGGCTCGTACATCTCTGGACCCTCTGTGCGAATCTCGGTGTCGCGTTCTGTGCGAGTGTCCATCTTGCACCGTCGCCCTTTCTGTTTAAGGGATATTAGGAGTTGGTCTTCGCCCATTCTACTGCTTCCTGGATCACCCGGTCAGGATCGGTGCACGCGGGACAACCGAATTGAGCAACGGTCGTGTCGTCACTTGCGGAGATCAGGCGGGAGCGGTCACCGGGCAGGAATATCACGTTGTTGACGGAGCCGCTGTGGTGACGGTCGAGCATGACCGTCATGCCAGAGTTCACATCCCAGATCTCGACCAGCCCTCCGGCCGTGCCCACGGCGAGCAGCCCACCGTCCTCGCTGAAGGACGGGCTGCTGGACAGGCGACCGTGAGCGACCAGCCTGCGGACGGGCTTGCCGTCATGGGTCCAGATGTTCACCGTGCCATCCCCGGCTGTGCTGGCGAGGTGCTTGCCGGAAGGGTCGAAGGTCACGCCGGTCGCGTGGGGGTGGTCCAGCAGGGTGGGTGGCTCGGCGGTGCCCAGTCTCCAGAGGCGGATCCCGTCACTACCAGTCGCGGCGAGCAGCTGGCCGGTAGGGTTGAACGCAATGATGTCGGCGGGCTGTCCAGTGCCGGGGAACTCGTGGTCCGTGCGGAGCACCCCGGTCATGGCATCCCACAGGTGGACGGTGCCGCGATTGTCCCCGCCTACGACCGTCTTGCCATCAGGGCTAATGGCGAGGCTGACCAGGTACCCGAATGTCGGCAGCGGAGGTGCCTGGTACTCCTGGAGACGCTCGGACTTGCCGTCGCCGCCCCAGCGTCGTAGCTCCGGGACGTTACCGGACCGCGCAAGAGTGAGGATGCGATGCGGTTCGGTCGGGTCGAAGAGCGCTACCCGCAGTGGAGTGTCGGCGGACACGGTGGCCACTGGCGGTTTTGACAGGTCGTGCGGGTCGATGATGAAGACGTGACGATCTGTGCCCGCCGTCGCGAGCCAGGACCCGTCGCGGCTCAGGTCCATGTGAGCAACCCGGTTGTTGTGCTGTTCGAAGCGCGGCACCTGAGGTAGTTCCCAGCGCCGAACCGTGCCATCAATGCCCAGAGACATCACTACCTTGCCATCATGCAGGTAGCTCACCTGGGTGACCTTTCCACGGTGGGCGAGAAGTTCGTAGGTGGGGGCGGTTGGCGACTGCCGATGTCCTGGGGACCAGACAAGGACACGCCCGTCGGCGCTGGCGGTGGTAATCCACTGGTCATCGGGGCTGGTGGCCACATCCGTGACGAGGTCCGCTTGTGAAGGCAGTGATCCTTGCAATGATCCGTCGACGAGGCTGTACGTCCGTACCTCCTTGTCCTGCGCGATCGTGACGGTCTGAGCGCGCTCGTTGACGACCACCTGCCGAAGCTCGTTGATGTCGTCGACCGGGTACCGAACGGGATCCGGCCCAGCTTGCCAGTTCCACACGATGATCGAGGGCTTTGCGCCTACTGACAGGCCGACGACGGACAGGCTGACTACGGACTGCTCGTAGCGCCTGAGCGCACGTAAAGCAGGATCAAGTGTGGACGACTCGGCAACCTTAGTGCCGGTTCGTGCGTTCCATACTCGCAGCTTCCTGTCTTGTCCTGCGGTCACAATGTGCTGCTCGTCGGTCAGGGGCAAGGCGTCGTCAACGACACCTGGGAAGCGCGCGACCTGCTTTCCAGTGTCGGGACTGTACGTTGTGGCGACCCCTGACGACTTGGAGACGACTAGGACGAGACCATTCGCGGCGGACCCGATCCACCTGACGACGGGCGGTGCGCCTCCGTTGCTCTCGATCTCGATGTGCCGTCCAGTCACGGTATCGATAACTGCCACTGCGCCCTGGTCGGTCCCGAGCGCGACGCGGGACGCGTCAGGGCTGACGGCTGCCGCCCACGCTCCAGGGGCGACAGTGCCGTGCAGGCCAGACGTCTTTGCTTCGCGTTCCACGGCGCCGTTATCACCGATGACCCGGATGCTGCCGTGTGCGTCGTATGCGACGACGTGTCGGGAGTCCAGCGTGCTCATCATGCCGATCACCGTCATCGGGTTCGGCATCAGGTTCGGCCCAGCGACTACTCGACTGCGCGGGATCGACGCCGCGGTCAGCACCGCCGAGCGGGCCTGCTTGTTGTCGTTGACGTTGTAGGCATCAACCGCGTGCTGCAGACTCTGCACGGGGTTGTCGCCGAGGGCAGTGGCAGCCTCTGCCAGCAACGTCTGTTGTTGTGCATCACGGTTGCTCTGATAAGCGAAAACGCCGAGCACACCGGCAACGAGAAGCATGACGACCAAACCCACCGCGAGCAGTGTCAGGCGCAACCGTTGGCGGGCGGTCTGCGCCGCTGTTCGAGCTTCCTCCCGCTCGGCAATAAGGTGGCGTGACGACTCGTCCTGTTGCCGTTGCGCCACATAGCGGCGGCGCCAGTCGAGCACCGCGGCGCCCATGACATCGTGGAAGATCTCGTAGCGGGGCGGTCCCGTGACCCCGACGGCCGGGGACACCGGCCGTAGGATGCGTTTCGGTCCCGCGGACAGCGTTTCGAGGAGATCCTGCACTGCACTCACCGGCAGCCTCGACAATTCAGCAAGGTCCTCGGCGGGCAGCGCAATCTTCGTCCCCGATGTCGTGATCAGATGGTGGAACACTGCAGCGGCGACATCGACCTGCGCGGGCGAGAGGCCAGCCATGACGTTGTCGAGGTGGGTCTGGACTATCGTCTGGGCCCCGCCCAGGTCGTCCAGCGTGCTGCGCCGAAGCGACGACGATCCGGTGGCACGTTCGGAGTCCCACAGGCGGGTCAGCACGAGTTGAAGGTAGGGAGTCTCGATGTCCCCGCGGTCGTCTGAGGCGGGCGCGTCCGAGGCGAGCCCGTTGGGTGTCGTCCCCTCCGCCGCCACCTGCACGTGACCGGTGCGGACCTGATCCAGGAGGGTCCCGATGAGGCCGGGTTCGATGGACATCTTTCGATCGGGTGGAGCGACGCTGTTGTAGTGATCGAGGGGGCCCTTGACGGCGGCTTGGGCTGCATCGCGGCTGAGGTGCGCCAGCCGGAGATAGTTGTCGAAAAGGTGCGGCACCCGGCCCTTGAAACGGTCAATGCTGGCAAGTGCATCCTCGCGGATCGCCAGCAGGACATGCACCGGCAAGTCTCGGGCGCTCAGGATCCTGCCGAGCTCCGCGGTCAATCCTTCTTCACCGCGATCCATGGGGTGGTAGAGGAAGTACTCCTCGAACTGGTCGAAAATCAGGTAGACCGTCGAGACCCTGGACTGGCGCAGCACCTCGCGAAGCCAGGGCACGCTGAGTTTGGGTGCGCTGGCGCCTTCCTGCACTGGGCCTTCCACTGGGCCGGCGCCAGTCACTCGCGACACCGCAGCACTGACCGCCGCTGCGACGCTCTCGAGTGGGGCCTCGCGCCAGGCGCTCACATACGCCACGGCCACGCCGGGGACGCCCAGGTCGGTATAGGAGTGGTCATCGATGTGATGCAGCTCAGGCAGCACACCTGCGCGCAGCACTGAGCTCTTGCCGACCCCACTCGGGGCGTACAGCAGAGTCAGCCGCGATGCGGTGAGGTTGGCGACGATGAGGTCGGACTCGCGCTCCCGACCGAAGAAGTACGCCGCGTCCTCCTCATCAAAGGGCACCAGCCCGACGTACGGGGACTCCCGCACGGCTCGATCGGGCGTGTCCTGGGACGGGGCCGGAGGTTCTGTCTCGGTAGTCACGCCGCCCCCAGCTGTGGGCCGGGAAGTCGTTGTTCGACGGCCGCGACGAAGTCCTCCACTCTGACGGGCAGGATGTCGACGCCGCGCGCCTCCCACGCGGCGTAGTCAATGGGGTCCGGGTTGTCCTGGATCGCCCAGTGCTTGAAGTTCTTGCCCTCCTGCTCTCCCCACAACCGGTACAGCATCGCCCGGATGTTCCAGTCGCGCAGGCTGTAGCCCAGGAAGAGAAAATGGCTGGTCCGGAGCTTTGCCGCGAGCGTGATCGGAAACAGACGTGCGACGTCGGCGCGGGTGATGTAGTCGATGTAGTGATCTTCGGTGATCACGTAGCTGTCTGCTCGGTGGATCCGGTCTACTGCGCCGTGAATCTTCGCGATGACGGTCCGTTGGTCGAGCCGGAGGCCGACGTACTCGTTCGGCACTCGGATCACGGTCGCTTCACCATCGGCAGTGATATGGCGGGACAGCCCACGATCTCTGCCTTCGGCAATGTAGGTGACGAGCTCGTACGGTTCACCCTCGGCTGTGAATGCGCGCTCCAGGGAGTCGTCGTAGTTGGTCGTCACGATGAGCATGCATTCCCGGACGTCCTTCGCCTCACGGGTGCGGCGGGCCAGTTGGGCAAGGAAGCGGTGAAAATGGGTGGGTGGGTAGTCCGCGTTGAAGACGTTGTGGAGCTCGTCGTAGAGCGGTCCTTCGCCCACTAGCGCTGCCACGTACTGCGACATCCGGGCCAGGTCGTAGCCGTCGATGGGCACGTCACTGATGTGCTTGGCCAGCTCGGCGGCGAGCTCCTGTCCGCTGGGCAGGTACCGGCCCAGCTCCCAGGAGACCTGCGGAGGTCGCTCGCTCAGGTTGACTCCGGCGCCGAGCACCGGAACTACCTTGCCTCGCAACAGACGCCGGACGATTAGGTCGTAGACATGTCCCAGCTCATAGGGCACCGCGCTCACCCCGTTCGTATCCATTTAGGGGAATGAGGACGGGCAACGCCCGGTAAATACGTCATGTTCAACCCCGATCGTGTGACTCGCCGCGCTGGCCGCTGTACACACCGCTACCGGCCCGCGCCGACCCTGCCTACGCTACGGACGGCAGTCATTACATGATGTGACAACTACAAGCTGTCACATGTTGCGTCTGGGTCAAAATTCACCCGAAAGGTTCAGGGTGACGGGGCTGCAAGACGCTTCCGTAACCGCATGGGCACGCTGCGTGAATCTGGATCTACAATATCGATGATGTCCATCAGTCGATGCTGGATCAGCCGAAGTCGCGCGTCACGGTTCGCCGGGTTCTCGGCGAACTCCTCGGTGTCCTCTCTCAGGCGCCGGAACCATCTCGCCATCTGCTCGTCTTCCAGCGAGCGCACAAAAGATGCGTACCCCAGACACTCCCACCTGGGAGCCCCAGGCGTCGACACCCGGTCGGCACCAGCATCATCTCGCCGAGCGCTCGTTGCTCTCCTCGAAAGAACCGGAAGCACTTCTCCTGGATGCCGATGCTGTCCGAGAAGGTGTCCATGACAGCCTCGAGCCCAAGCGCGTTAGCACGGTTCCTTTGATCGCTTCGAGGATCGATGAACTGGGATTCTCGTCGCACGATTTCCACCCAGCAGAAATACTGCCCGAAGACATGCATT
>JBOHFU010000076.1:0-10732 GCA_050699675.1 Pseudonocardiaceae bacterium | reverse complement strand
GGCATCCCAGCCCAGCACCTCGCCCATCAAGTCGGCGACGTCAGCGGCGCAGGCCTCACCCCGGTGCGGGTACTCGATCGAGATTCGGGTCCGCCGGGTCAGCACGTCCTCCAGGTGCAGGGCCCCCTCGTGGCTGGCGGCGTGCACCACCTCGACCTGGAGGTAGTCCGGCGCCTCGGGCACCGGCGCGAGCAGGTCGCGGCGGTCGGCGGCCAAGGCCAGCACGTGGTGCACCGCAGAGCCGTAGCGGTCCAGCAGGTGTCGCAGCCGGTAGGGGTGCAGCCCGTACCGGGCGGCTAGCGCGTCGGCCTGGTTGACCAGAGCGTGGTAACCATCCGCACCGAGCAATGGCACCTTGTCGGTGATCGAGGAAGCGACCCTGCCGGGTAGATCGGGCACTGCGGCGTCCACGGCGTCGGCGGCCATCACCCGGTAGGTGGTGTACTTGCCACCTGCGATGGCGACCAGGCCCGGGGCCACCCGGGCCACCGCGTGCTCCCGGGACAGCCGGGAGGTCTCCTCGCTCTCCCCCGCCAGCAGCGGCCGCAGCCCGGCATAGACACCCTCGATGTCGTCTTCGTTCAGCGGCGTGGCCAGCACCGTGTTGACCGTATCCAGCAGGTAGTCGATATCCGCGCGAGTGGCCGCGGGGTGGGCGAGGTCGAGGTTCCAGCTGGTGTCGGTGGTGCCGACGATCCAGTGGTTGCGCCACGGGATGACGAACAGCACCGACGTCGCGGTGCGCAGGATCAGCCCGCTCTCAGACACGATGCGGTCCCTCGGGACCACGATGTGCACTCCCTTGGAGGGACGTACCCGAAACCGGCCCCGCCCGCCGGACATCCGCTGGATCTCGTCAGTCCATACGCCCGTGCAGTTGAGTACCGCATGCGCGTCGACACCGGTCTCCTCGCCGGTCTCGCAGTCCCGCACGCGGACCCCGCAGATCCGGTCTGCCTCCCGCAGGAACCCGATGACCTGGGTGGAGCTGCGCACCACGGCGCCGTACTGGGCGGCGGTGCGGGCCACCGTCATGGTGTGCCGGGCATCGTCGGCGATCGCGTCGTAGTAGTGCACCCCGCCGATGAGGGTGTCGCGGCGCAGCGCGGGTGCCATCCGCAGCACCGCCGACCGGGTGAGGTGGCGCTGGCCCGGCACCGACCGTGCCCCACCCAACGTCTGATACAGCGCCAGCCCGGCAGCGACGTAGGGCCGCTCCCAGATCCGGTGGGTCAACGGGTACAGGAAGCTCACCGGCTTGACCAGGTGCGGCGCCAGCCGGGTGAGCATCAGCTCCCGCTCGTGCAAAGCCTCCCGGACCAGCCCGAACTCCAGCTGCTCCAGGTAGCGCAGGCCACCGTGGAACAGCTTGGATGACCGGCTGGACGTGCCCGACGCCAGGTCCCGGGCTTCCACCAGGGCGACCTTGAGACCTCGGGTCACAGCATCCAACGCCGCGCCGCAACCGACCACGCCGCCGCCGATGACCACGACGTCGAACTGCTCGTCGGTCAGCCGCTGCCAGTCCGCCGCGCGCTGCGCCGGACCGAGTTGCCCGGGCGTGGACCCACCGATGGGTCGCTGGTGGTCGCCTTCGGCCTGCTGCACCCGTCGTCCCACCCCCTGCGTCGTACCGCTACTCGCCCGATGCACGCTACCGCCGTCGGGCCCTGCGCCGCCGTGGCCTTGTCACAGCTTGTCACGCAGGCGATCGAGCATGGTGATGCGTTCTTGCTTCGAGGGGTGGCCTGGCGCTAGCTCTTACGGTGGGTCACCGCCAGGTGACGGATTCCCCGCTGGGGAGTCGTGCAGCGCGGTGCGCAACGCCCCAAAGAGATCGATTTCGCGGCACCCTCGCAAGGAATCCGGCTGTGGTGGTTGGATCCAGCTGATCGGCCCGCGTGGGGTGGCGGTGGGCGGCAGCAGCAAGACGCCGGTGAGCCGGTGCACCTGAGTGGGGCAGGGCAGCGTCACCCCGTATCGCTCTCCGGTGAGCACGATCCGGTGCTCAGGGGCGTACGGGTGGGCCAGGACCGGCGCGCTGCAGCCACGGGCGCCCAGAATCCGGGTCGCCTCGATGGCGAGCGGGACAGGGATCGCCAGGGCCGACACCTCACCGTCCAGACTCAGCCGCACCTGATCACGATGCAGGGTCACCGGCCAGTCCCACTCTTGGTAGGCGACCCCACCGGCCCCGCGCCCCACGGCGTCCGCGCTCTCAGGGCCGCCCGCGGGTGGCTGCCCGGTGGGAGTAGTGCCCTTCATCCGGTGGACGACGCAGGCGGTGCAGGGCATGCCCTCGCCGGGCCTCACGATCTCGATGTCCTCGAGCATCAAGACCGCACCGCATAATGCGCTGACCGCGCCCGCCCGCCCCTCAGCGGGCAGCGGCACCACGTGCACAGTGCGCGCGGTCTCCCCGGCCACCCCGGGGCGGAAGCGGACCAGCACCACCGGCCGGGCCACCGTCACCACCACACCGGCACCGGGCCCACCGTGGCCGTTGCCAGCGCTCACCACGCCGCCCTCGGGTGAAAGGAACACGGCGAGACCGAGGTGGTCGGGGTCATCCCCGGCTCGCCGTGAGTGGGGTCCGGCCAGCCCGCCCCGCGCAGTGGCTGAGCGGGCAGGTCGGCTGCGACCGAGGGCAGCACATCGGTGGTCTCCGGATCACCAGCCGGTGCCCGTCCGGGCGCAGCAGGTGGTGGCAAATCAGCCAGTCCTAACTCGTGGACCAGCAGGCGCAGCAGCAGCAGCTCCTCGGGCTGGTGCAGGCACAGGTTGGCCTTGCCGTGCACCCGACAGTGCCGCCACCGCGGCCCGAACACCGCCCCCAGGCGGCGGCAGGCCCGGCAGCGACCCCACCGGTCAATCGGATGGTCCAGCAGCAGCAGGTAGAGGGCGGCCACCGCCTGACACTCGACGGAACCAATCCCGCCCGCAGCGCCAGGCCCAGCCTGCACAGCAGCAACCAAGACCCTGCGCAACACCTCACACACGACGCGATAGCTCGTCTGATGCACGCTGCGGCTGGGCGCGGCGTCGCCATGACCGGGTGAAACCGCCAGGTCTTCGTACGGCGTGTCGTCAGCCAATTCAGAATCCCTCCCAGGGCACTCAGCAACGCCGGTTCATGTTCCGGTGCCAAGCAAACCTGCGTGCCGCTGGCAACCGCGATCCCGCCATGGTGGAAATCTGGTGGCAGTTAGGCTTTGCCGGATGGAATGGACCCCGGCTCGGATCCGCCTGCTGCGTGAGGTGGGGCTGTGCCTGTCACAGGATGACTTCGCCGCCGCGTTGGGGTTCGCCAAGCGGACGGTGGGCAACGCCGAGCGTGGTGCCCATCCGCCGAGCCTGGCGCTGCGCCGCGCGCTGGACCAAGCCTTGGAGAAAGCCTCCGACGCGCAGCGTGACCGCTTCCTCGCCGCCCTCCCCGCAGACCACGACGACGGCGCCGCCCCGGTCATCCACGCCACCAGCCCGACACTCGAATCAGTCGAGCTGCTGCGCCAGACCGAGGCATCCGACCTCGGCCCTGGCACCCTGGAGCAGCTGGAGGAACTTGTCGAACAACTCGGCATGGAGTACTTCGCCGTCCCCCCGGCCACATTCCGCGAGACGGTGCTGTCCTGGCGGCGGTACGTCGCCCGCCTGCTGGACGGCAAGCTAACGCTGCGGCAGCGCCGCAACCTCTACGCGGTGGCCGGCTGGCTGTCCGGCCTGGTGGCCGAGGCGTCGCTGGCCGTGGGTGACCACGCCGAACCACATTGCACGACCGCGCTGTCACTGGCGCAGGAGGTCGGGGATGCCCGCCTTGCCGGCTGGGTCCGCGGCACACAAGCACAGATCGCGCTATACGCAGGCGATCCACGGGAGGCAGTGCTCTTCGCCCAGGCCAGCAGGCAGGTAGCACCGATCGGATCAGCCGCGCTCGTCCGGGCATGTGCACTCGAAGCGCGCACCCACGCGCGACGCGGCGATCTCGCGGAAGCGGAATGCACATTGTCGCGCGCTGAGAAGGCCCTCGACGTCCGCTCGGAACCCGAGACGGGCAGTTTTTTCTCCTTCGACGCGCCCTACCTGCCGTATTACGCGGGTACGGCATACGTATGGCTTGGCGAGACTGCGCGTGCCCGCGTTTGGGCGAGTCAGGCCGTCGAGCTGTGCGACGCGGACCCAGTCCCCTGGCCGGTCGCCCGGACCAGCGCCAGGGTCGACCTCGCAGTCGCACTGTCCCAAGCAGGGGAACTCGATGGTGCCGTAACCGTAGGGAACGAAGCGGTGGACATCTGGGCCACACGGCCCACAGAGCCGGCCAGAAAGCGAATCGAGGAGCTTCTGGCCGCGCTGCGACCATTGACCGAGCCATGCGTGGTCGAACTGAGAGAGCGGTGGCACTGTCTCTCGGGCTAGCGGGCGCAGCCGAGATGTGTCCATTCAGGGGTCTCACTGAGCTGGGCCGTCGCCAGTGAGTTGATCTTGGCGGGGTGCTCGGTGGGCGGCGTCGGCGTGTCGGGCTCGTTGTTGGGTCTTGATCGTCGATCATTTGGGTTGTGTCCGCGCCCGAGTCGCCTGAGCCTTCGTATCAGGAGCTTGCCGCGCTGGTGGCGGGGTTGGCGGCTCGGGTGGAGATGTTGGAGACGGAGAACGCCGAGTTGAGGCGGCGGCTGGGGATGAACTCGACGAATTCCTCGGTCCCGCCGTCGAAGGACTCGATCGAGGCCAAGGCCAAGCGGCGGGCGGATCGGTCGTCTCGGGAGCGGTCTAAGGAACGCAAGCCCGGTGGGCAACCCGGTCATCAGGGTTCGGGGCTGTCGCCGGCGGTAACGCCGGACCGGACCGAGACCGTGCCCGCGCCGGTGGACTGTGCCTGCGGGGCGGGGCTGGCCGATGTCGCGGAGGTGGGGCTGGGCTGGGCGCAGGTGTGGGATATCCCGCCGGTCACCGTGGAGAGGGTGCACTACCTGCTGCCGCGGACCTGACGGCTGGCAACATCGCCGCAGTGGGCATCACCAACTGCCCGCCGCCAGCGGGCGTAACGGCGTAGCGCTTGCTGTTGTTCGTCGGCGCCACCGCCGGGGTCCTGAGAACTCAGCTGCTCAGGCGTTGCAGGATCGCATCGAGCTTCTCGTTCATGTCAATCAATTGGACGTCGACGCGCTCAAATCCTGCATCAACCCTCGTGTCGAGCGCGTCGATCCTCGCATCGACACGCTCAAACCCTGCATCAACCCTCGTGTCGAGCGTACCGATCCTCGCATCGACACGCTCAAACCCTGCATCAACCTTGGCGTCGAGCGTGCCGATCTTCGCGTCGACGCGCTCGACCAGCTCGTAGAGTGCCTCGAACTCGTTATCGTGCTGGCGGATCTTGCGACCGAGTTCGGTCGGGTGAGGCGCGGCCATGCCGGGAGGCTACCGGGGTGATACCCAGGCTCGGAAGCCGGCGTCGACCTCGACGAGGATCCCCTTGACCGAACCGTCGGCACGGGCATCGTCGGCCAGCACAGAAGCATCCTTGGTCCACAGGTGGGCCCCTGATCCGCGACGTCGCCGAGCTGCGAGCACGATCTGCCCGCCGCCGCGTGGGGGCCAGTAGTCCGCCAGCCGGTCCAGCTCGACGAAGGCCGGGGTCGGAACGTAGGTCGGCGGGTGGCTCGGAGCCGAACCCGCTAGCGTGCAGTCTCGATGAGCCAGTACGTCGCAGCGATCGATCAGGGCACCACCTCCACCCGCTGCATGATCTTCGACCACGGCGCTCGGGTGGTCTCAGCAGACCAACGTGAGCACCGGCAACACTTCCCCCGGGCCGGCTGGGTGGAGCACGACGCGCTTGAGGTGTGGGCTAACACCCGGGAGGTCGCGGCTGGGGCGCTGGCCAAGGCGGACCTGACGCCCGGCGACATCGCCGCAGTGGGCATCACCAACCAGCGGGAGACTGCCGTGGTGTGGGACCGGCGCAACGGTGAGCCAGTGCATAACGCGATCGTGTGGCAGGACACCCGCACCGACCAGTTGTGCGCCGAACTCGGCGGATCAGCCGGCGCGGGCCGGTACCAGGAACGCACCGGGTTGCCGCTGTCCACTTACTTCTCCGGCCCCAAGATCCGCTGGATCCTGGACCAGGTGGATGGTGCCCGGCAGCGGGCGAACAACGGCGAGCTGTGCTTCGGGACCATGGACACCTGGTTGCTGTGGAACATGACCGGCGGGCCGTCCGGTGGGCTGCACGTCACCGATGCCACCAACGCCTCCCGGACACTGCTGATGGACCTGGACACGCTGTCCTGGGACGAAGCCATCGCCGAGGAGATGGGTGTCCCGGTAGCGATGCTGCCGCAGATCCGCTCGTCGTCGGAGGTGTACGGCAAGGTACGGGAGCGTGGCACGCTGGCCGGGGTGCCCATCGCCGGCATCCTCGGTGACCAGCAGGCGGCTATGTTCGGGCAGGCCTGCCTGTCTGTCGGGGACGCCAAGAACACCTACGGCACCGGCAACTTCATGCTGCTCAACACCGGCACCGAGAAGGTGATGAGCCGCAACGGGCTGCTGACCACGATCTGCTACCAGATCGGGTCACAGCATCCGGTGTACGCGTTGGAGGGCTCGGTCGCCGTCACCGGGTCGGCGGTGCAGTGGCTGCGGGACAACCTGGGCATGATCTCGTCGGCGGCGGAGATCGAGGACGCGGCGGCTACTGTCGAGGACAACGGCGGGGTCTACTTCGTGCCCGCCTTCTCCGGGCTGTTCGCCCCGCACTGGCGCCCCGACGCCCGCGGCGTCATCGTCGGCCTGACCCGCTATGTCACCCGCGGTCACCTGGCCAGGGCGGTGCTGGAGGCCACCGCGTTCCAGTCTCGCGAAGTGCTCGATGCGATGAACGCCGACTCAGGGGTGGAGCTGACCGCGTTGAAGGTGGACGGCGGGATGGTGGTCAACGAGCTGCTGATGCAGTTCCAGGCCGACATCCTGGCAGTCCCGGTGATCCGGCCGGTGATCAGCGAGACCACCGCACTGGGCGCCGCCTACGCTGCCGGCCTCGCGGTCGGGTTCTGGTCGGGCGAGGACGAGATCCGGGCCAACTGGGCAGCCGACCGGCGGTGGAATCCGGAGATGGACCCGCAGCGACGCGAGGACCTCTACTCGCAGTGGCGCAAGGCGGTCACCCGGACCCTCAACTGGGTGGACTGACCGCGCGGCGGCGCGCCAGCACCAGCGCCGCACCGGACCCGGCCGTGGCGACCGCGCCGCCAACGGTGAGCGACACCGCCAGCATGCTCACCTCGGCCTGCGGCGCCGCCTGGTTCTCGGAACCGATGCCATTCGACTTGCCGGCCGGCTCGTCGGCCATGGCCATCGGGGCGGCACCCAGTACGACCGCTCCCACGATCAGCCCGCAGGTGACGATTCGCATCGCAACCTCCTCATGCACGCCTGTCACTGATAAGACGCATGAGCACGCCAGGGGTTGCCCTCGGGTCAGCACGCTTGGTGCACGGCCGTGAGCACGGAGTAAGCGGTGGCGGTGGCGGGAGCGCCGGGACAGGTCGCCTGGCAGCTACGCTGTCGCGCGTGCCGCTCTACGCCGCCTACGGGTCCAACATGGATCCCGCACAGATGATGCAGCGCGCGCCGCACTCGCCAATGGCGGTGACCGGGTGGCTGATCGGGTGGCGGCTGACCTTCGGCGGCGAGGATCTCGGCTGGGAGGGGGCACTGGCAACCGTCGTCGAAGATCCCCTCTCTCAGGTGTTCGTCGTGGTCTACGACGTCACCCCGGAGGACGAGAAGCTGCTCGATCGCTGGGAAGGTGGCGACTTCGGGTTGCATAAGAAGCTGCGGCTGCGGGTGCACACCCTCGACGGCTCGGTGCTCGCCTGGCTCTACGTGCTGGACGCCTACGAGGGCGGCCTCCCCTCAGCGCGCTACCTCGGGGTCATCGCTGATGCCGCCGAAGCGGCCGGCGCGCCGGAGGACTATGTCTCCGAACTGCGCACTCGTCCATGCGCTGGCATCGGCCCTACGCCGGGAGGGGGTTAGGCGAGGGCGGTGAGCACGACGTGCACCATGACCCGCACGCCCAGCGGCAGTGCGCGCTCATCGAGATCGAAGGAGGACTGGTGCAGATCGTACTGCGGACCCTCACCCGACCAGACGCCGAGACGGCCCATCGCCCCGGGTATGTGCTCGAGGTACCAGCCGAAGTCCTCGCCACCGGCGGACTGTTTGGTCCCGGCCAGGGCGTCCTCGCCGAGCGCAGCGGCGGCACCCTCGCGCAGCAGCCTGGTGCTGACCGGCTCATTGACCACCGGCGGTAGGCCCCGAACGTGTTGCAGTTCGAATCCCACCCTGGTGGGCGCGAGCAGGGCGGTAACCAGCTCGCGGACCAGCGGCCCCAGGCCAGCCCAGAGGTCGTGATCCCCGGTGCGCAGCGTGCCACGCAGCAGCCCCTCCTGGGGGACAGTGTTGTGGGTCTGGCCAGCCTGCACTGCGCCCCAGACGAGCACCGTGCCGGACCGCGGGTCGACCCGTCGGGACAGCAGCGCAGGCAGATCGGTGATCACGGTTCCGAGCGCGTGCACCAGATCAGCGGTGAGGTGCGGCCGCGACGTGTGCCCACCGGGCGAGGACAGCCGTAGCTCAAGCAGGTCAAGTGCCGAGGTGATCGCCCCGACCCGGGTGCCGAACCGGCCTACCGGCAACCGGGGATCACAGTGCAGCGAAAATATTCGGTCCACACCGGACAGGCCATCGGCGGCTATCACGTCGAGCGCACCACCGGGCTGCACCTCCTCGGCCGGCTGAAAGATCACCCGGATCCGGCCGGGTAGTGCCGGGGCCGACGCCAGGGCAAGTGCTGCACCGAGCAAGATTGCGGTGTGTACGTCGTGCCCGCAAGCGTGCATCACACCATCCACGGCGGAGGCGAACGGCAGCCCGGTGGTCTCCGGCAGGGGCAGCGCGTCGAGGTCGGCGCGCAGGGCCACGCACCGCGAGCCGGTACCGATGTCACAGATCAAGCCGGTACTGCTGGGCAGCAGCGTGGGCCGCAGGCCAGCACTCCTCAGCTGCTCTGCGATCAGTCTGGTGGTGCCCTGCTCGTGGTAGGCGAGTTCCGGGTGGGCGTGGATGTGCCTGCGCCAGGCAACCAGGTGGCCGCCGTTGCCCGACAGCCACCCATCCAGCCAGGACGGACCGCGACCGACCGCGACGTCTGGCACGGCGAGCGACGGCACCCCGGCTGGTTGCAGCACAGGGGACTCCAGCGCGGTCACACGGCAACTCCGGCGACAGTCGCCGACGTCCCGTAACATCGGGGCACTTCGTCGATCAGCCGTGGGCCGATCAGTCGTGTGGTGTTGCTGATCTCCCTCATCGCCGACACCCTAGCCTCCTAAATGATCAGATCTTGCCCACCCACGCGTGTGAGATCCCTCACTCGCTGGCCAGCAACCGCGAGGACCCGCACACGGTCCGCACCCGCTGCGCCAATCCGGCACGCACCGCCGACGAACGGGTTCACGATTCCAGCACCGCGCGGTCACAGAGCGAAATCCCATAGATTGGGTACCGCGCTTCCCGTCGGCGAGCCTACCGGAAACAGCGCTCGGCATTGAGAGGAGCTGGCTTTGTCCAATCACGGAGAACGAAAACCGTCTCGCGTCGAGGAGATCGAGTCCAAAGTTCTTACTTTTGGCCTTATCATTGCGATTGCCGTAAGCGTAGCGGATAATGTGTGGAAATTTCTCGATAGCCAGACCTGGATATTCCCGCTGGTCCTTCTCGCGCTCCTCATCATGCTGCGCTGGCTCGACGCGACTCGTAAGAAAGTTGAGCTCATCACGGTTAGGGCATCATTGCGAATATACAACTCTCATTCGGAGTTCTATGCCGAGGCGCTCCGCGCGGTTGCCAGGGGCGAGAAAAGCGTGTACGCCGTATTTTCGCATGCTACGGCACCGCATCAGCACACCGAAGAGTCGCGAAGATACTATGACGGCACACTCAAGTGGGCCCGTAAGTCGCCCGGCCGGCGCGCACTGCACAGAGTGATACGTCTACCATCCAGCAGCCCCGATATCCAGCAATTTGTCGACAAACAGACTGATCTCGCGTCACGAATCGAGAACTACCACCTACGGGTACTCCGGTATCCCCCCGGCATGGAACTGGAAGGCGAGAACTTCGCCATCATCGATTCCTCGATCGTCTTCCTTGGTTTCGACATCAAAGAACGAGGAGAGCTCAAGGGCTTCAGCATTCACGACCCTCGCGTGGCACGTGCATTCGAGCACTACTTTCACGAATTGTGGAATATCGCAGGAACCAACACGGTCAGTTCGAAGTGAGATACCGAAAGCTCACACGCGGGACCAGCCGGAACAGCGCTAATCTGTGGGCACCGACATGGCATCGACATACCTTTTCGCACATCGCCCCCAATTGCCATTCCACATTTCAAGTACTTCACCGGCGAACGTACGGCCACTTTCTGCGATTTCGAGAATCGGCTCCACTGATTCCAGCAACGCTGGCGTCTCGAGACCGTTCGCCACCCGGCTCGCCAGCCCTTCGTACGCAAGGCGCAGAATTTCCACGCCCATCTCCTGAACCGGGGCAGGAAGCCCGCCGAACCCGCTCCTAGCCGCTTGTGCCGTAGTGACATCTAGTCTGTCTGCCGATAGATCGCTGATCAGTCTTGCCACCCTACGCCGAATCGACGCTTCCTCAA
>JBOHFU010000075.1:0-10742 GCA_050699675.1 Pseudonocardiaceae bacterium | reverse complement strand
TAGCGTTCATGCGCGATGGACCAGATGTTGCGTCACCACGGCGACGTCGACGCCGCGCCGGGGTTGCTCGACTTCGCGGTGAATGTGCGTGGCGACGGGCCACCGGCGTGGTTGCGGGAGCGGTTGGTCGCAATGCTGGACCGGCTCGGTCGCTACCCTTGCGCGGCGCAGGACAGCGCTGCCCGCGCCGCGGTGGCCGCCCGGCACGGCCGTGACCCTGCCGAAGTTCTCGTGCTCGGCGGGGTGGCGGAGGGTTTCGCTCTGTTGCCCGCGTTGGCGACCCGGTTAGCCGCGGTGGTGCACCCGTCGTTCACCGAACCCGAGGTGGCGTTGCGCCGAGCAAACATTCCCGTCATCAGGGTGCCGACCGACGCTGCGCACTGGCTGCAGCCTGCACGGATTCCCTCCGAGGCCGACCTTGTGGTGCTCGGCAACCCCACCAACCCGACCTCGGTGCTGCACCCGGCCGAGGCAGTGCGCGCGCTGGCCCGACCGGGGCGGGTGCTTGTGGTGGACGAGGCATTCGCCGACGCGGTGCCCGGTGAAGCGGAATCCCTGGCAGCCGACCGCGACACACCCGGCCTGCTGGTGCTGCGCAGTCTCACCAAGATGTGGGCCCTGCCCGGGCTGCGCGCCGGTTACGCATTGGGAGCACCCGATCTGCTCGCCCGGCTGGCCGCTCCGCGCCCGCCGTGGCCGGTCGGCACGCTGGTGCTGGAGGCTGTGCGGGCCTGCAGCGCACCTTCGGCGGTTGCGGAGGCCGCTGCGGCGGCTGCGCAGACCGTGCGGCACCGGGAATGGATGGCCCAACAGCTGGCCGCTCTACCCGGCGTCGCAGTCCACCAGCCGGCTGCGGCGCCTTTCCTGCTACTGCGCGTGCCCTGCGGCGAGCGGGTCCGCGCCGCGCTTGCCGACGCCGGCATCGCAGTACGGCGCGCTGACACCTTCCCCGGCCTCACTCCGGACCACCTGCGGGTCGCGGTCCGACCCCCCGAGATCGCCACCCGACTCGTAGACGCCCTCCGCACCGCGCTGGCCGCGTCATGATCGCCGACGCCATTCGGAGCCGAATCGCGGTCACGGGCACCGCGGAAGCGCTATTCGGAGCCGAATCGCGGTTCGCCGGTGACTGCGACGTTCGCCGCGCGGTGGACGTCGCGCACTGGGCCAGCGAGCACCCGTGGTGCGCCCAGGCCGCAGCAGTGGTCTCGGCGGCGCTCGGCGGTACGGTCGATGTCCACATTTCGTACCGCCGTACCGATCCCCGGACGATCGGCTTGGCACAACCAGCTGGGAGGCCCCCGCGGTGAACGCCGATCCCGCCGCGCAACGCCGGCTGCTCGACCTGGCTGCGGTGGACGCCGAGCTGACCCGCGCCGCGCACCGGCGCCGGTCGCTGCCCGAGCTGGCTGAGATCGAGCAGGCCGACAAGGACCTGCTGGCCGGCCAGGACTCGCTGGTCGCGGCGGAGACGGCGGCGTCGGACCTGGATCGCGAGATCCGCAAGCTGGAGGTTGAGATCGATCAGGTGCGGGCCCGGGAGGACCGGGACCGCGGTCTGCTCGACTCCGGGTCGATCAGCTCCGGCAAGCAGTTGGAGGACCTGCAGCATGAGTTGGCTACCCTGCAACGCCGCCAGACGGTCTTGGAGGACGACCTACTGGAGGTGATGGAGCGGCGCGAGGCCACCGGCGCCGACGTCGACCGCGGCCGCGCCGCGCTGACCGACATCGAGCAGCGGCGCCTCGATGCCGCTCGCCGCCGGGACGAGGCGGTAGCGGACCTGGAATCCACCGAGGAGCACCGACAGCTTGAGCGCCGCACCCTGATCGCCGAGCTGCCCGCGGACCTGGTGGCGCTCTACGAGCGGATCCGGGCCCAGCGGGGCACCGGCGCCGCCCTGCTACGACAGCAACGTTGCGGCGCCTGCCAGCTGGAGCTGGATCGCACCGCGGTCGGACGCCTGCGGGAGGCGGCCCCCGATGAGGTGCTGCGCTGCGAGGAGTGCGGCGTCCTCCTGGTGCGCGGGGAGTCCGGGTTGTGACCCGGCGAGTCATCATCGAGGCTGACGGCGGCTCACGCGGGAATCCCGGCCCGGCCGGGTATGGGGCGGTGGTACGAGACGCCGACACCGGGGAGCTGCTCGCTGAGGTTTCCGCGGGACTGGGCACCGCCACCAACAACGTCGCCGAGTATTCGGGCCTCATCGCCGGCCTGAGCGCCGCGCTCAAGGAGGGCGCTGAGTGTGCTGAGGCGCGGCTGGACTCCAAGCTGGTGGTGGAGCAGATGAGCGGGCGCTGGCAGGTCAAGCAACCGCACCTGCGACCGCTGGCCAGCGAGGCGGCCGGGCTGGCCAGCCAGCTCGGGGACGTGACGTACACGTGGGTGCCGCGGGCCCGCAACGCACACGCCGACCGGCTGGCCAACGAGGCGATGGATACTCAGGCCGGCGTCACCCGCAAGCATGAGGCTCAGACCGCGCCACCGTCGCACTGGACCGGCGTCACCGGCTCGCCGACCCGGCTGCTGCTGCTGCGGCACGGGCAGACCGAGCATTCCGCGCAGCGCCGCTACTCCGGGCGCGGGGACCTGCCGCTGACCGAGCTGGGGGAGCGGCAGGCCGCCGCTGCTGCCGCGCGACTGTCCACGATGGATGGTGTGGCGGCGGTAGTCAGCTCGCCGATGCTGCGGGCCCGGCAGACCGCCAAGCCGGTGGCCGACGCGCTGGGCGTGCCGGTGAGCGTCCATGACGGACTGATCGAGACCGATTTCGGGGCCTGGGAGGGGTTGACCTTCGCCGAAGCCCGGGAGCGGGATCCGGACCTGCACACCCGGTGGATCACCGACACTTCGGTGACCCCGCCGGACGGTGAGAGCATGGACGCGGTGCACCGGAGAGTGCGCCGGGTGCGCGACCAGCTGATCGCCGAGCACGGCGGCGCCGCCCTGGTCGTGGTTTCCCACGTCACCCCGATCAAGGCACTGCTGCGGATGGCGCTGGACGCGGGCCCGTCGCTGCTGCATCGATTGCACCTGGATCTCGCGTCATTGTCGGTGGCGGAGTTCTACCCCGACGGCCCCGCCTCGGTCAGACTCGTCAACGACACCTCCTACCTCCCCTAGCCCGGCGTGTCCGCACGTGGTGCACGCCGATCACCTCCCGAACAGGTAGACCGCCACCGCCAGGCCCACCACGACCACCCCGACCCGCAATACCGGCGCTGGCAGCCGACCGGCGAGCTTCGCGCCGAAGAAGCCCCCAACCAGCGTGGTGGGGGCCAGTAACGCGACGGCCAGCCAGTCCACCGGCGCACCGATCGCGAACACGACCACGCTGACCACGCCGATGATCAGCGAGAGCACACCCTTGACGGCATTGAGCCGGCGCAGGTCGTCGTGCGCGGCAAGGGCGAGCACCGCGATCAGGATGACGCCGAGCGCCCCGCCGAAATAGCCGCCGTAGATCGCGGCGAGGAACACCGCAGGCAGCAGGAACGCGCGGCGATCCGGGGCATCGGGATGCGGTTCGCCGATCCACCGGGTCAGCCACGGCTGCACCCCGAGCAGCATGCTGGCCAGCGCCACCAGCGCGGGTACCACCGCGTCAAACACCTCGGCAGGCAGCACGAGCAGCAGCAGGCTGCCCACCAGCGAGCCCGCCACCGCCACACCCGTGGTCGACAGCACCCGCCTCTGCTGCCCGCGCAGTTCCCGGCGGCTGCCCAGCGCCACTCCCACGTAGCCCGGGCACTGGATGACCGAGTTGGTGACGTTCGCCTGTAGCGGGGAAAAGCCGACCGCTAGCAGCGCTGGGAACAGCAGTAGCGACCCGCCGCCGGCCACGGCGTTGACAGCGCCCGCTGCGACGCCGGCGACGACCAGCAGGGCAAGGTCGATCGGCGGCACGAGGCGCCACGCTAACCGGCGCGGGACGATCTATGCTGAGGGGGCGGACGAGCTGGCCGGGCGGTCGCGTCGGGCTCGATAACGGGTCCGCCGAGGAAAGTCCGGACTCCTCAGGGCAGGGTGGTTGCTAACAGCAACCCGGGGTGACCCGCGGGATAGTGCCACAGAAAACAGACCGCCCCGTGCGAGCGGGGTAAGGGTGAAACGGCGGTGTAAGAGACCACCAGCGCCCCGGGTGACCGGGGCGGCTCGGTAAACCCCACCCGGAGCAAGGCCAAAAGGCGCGCCGTCCTCGGCGCGCTGCGCAGGCGATCGAGGGTGGCCCGCCCGATGCCTGCGGGTAGGCCGCACGAGCCTGCCGGTGACGGCAGGTCTAGATGGATGACCGCCGGCCGGGACGCCGCAAGGCGCCCGGTGCACAGGATCCGGCTTACAGGCCAGCTCGTCCGCCCCAAGCCTGTGAGCAGCTAAAACGCTGCTAGCTGCCCGATTTTGTCCGCGTAGTGTCCGCAGCAGAATTGATCTTGAGCACGGAATCGAGTATTCGTCGTCGGTGGGGTCGGCCACCACGGCGGACGGGTTCACCGGGGTCACGGCATCCACAGCTGATCCGTCAGCAGCGGGAACGTGATCTTGATGTCCGCAGCGATGAAGGCCGCTATTGATGGTGGTGGAGTGGGGTCGGACAGGCCACGTCGTAGCTCGGCTGCGTAGGCGGCGATCTCATCCAGCGTGTCCAGCTCGCCGGTGAGTACGGCTTGCCTCAGTTTCAGGTATCCCACGATCCACGGGTCGTCGCTGTCAACGCTTTCCGGCGGGCTACCCATCCATCTTCACCATCCCCCCTTTTTTGGTGGAGGGCCGACCGGCCGCCGGGAGCAGATTCAGGGGGGCATTGCTCGACCAGCGGCCAGCCGGGGATCTGGATGGAGCGTGTGACCTGGATGCAGCGCACGCGGCCAGCGCGGTCAGTCGGGCGTGCAGCTGATCGTCGGTGAGCCCGAGAACCTGATCGGCCAGCGTGATGATCTCCCGCAGCACCGACCGTGCCACCGCCAGTTCCACCGTCGCGGTGAGCTGATCCAGGAACAGGCGCGGGTCCACGACCGTGATCGCCCAGTCCGTCCGGCACGCGCACGACCACGCTCGGACCCTCGGGGATGCGCCGGTGATTGACTGCACTCCGGTGGTGGTCCCGCAGTAGGGGCACGGATCGATACCGGCGGGCCCGGTCGCTGGGCCGCTCACCCCAGCCACTCCCCGAAAACATCGAACAACAACGTCACTGCCGCGCCTTCCACCGTGATCACACAGCATTCATCGGCGCGCCCGTCCAGCACGATCCGCTCACCCTCACGCCGGATGACCAGACGGCCCGAGCCCCGGTGCACCTCGCAGGTGGCCTCGATCTCGACCCGGGGATCACCCACGACGTGCACCCCGGACACTGGCGACGCCCTGGCTTGTCGGGCGCTGCGCGGTTTCCAACCACGGGCTGAACAGCGCAAGGTGCACCCGGCGCCACACGGCGCACGGCCAGCGGCGACGCCGCCAGCATCGTTTAGGGCACGCCGGGCACCGCCCATACCGCCGTGGCTGGTGAGGCAGCAGCACCGCCCACAGCGCATCGACCAGCGTCGGGTCATTGCCCGCGCGTTCCAACTCGCCGAGGCGGTTCCACACCGCACCGACCGGATCACCATGCCGGGGCAACCCAGCCAGGAACCGCTGCGTGGTCTCCGGCAAGCCGCCGCCACGTTGCCGGATCGTCATAGCCCGGTGGGGTTGACGAGCGCCTGGATCGCACGCCGTCGTTTCAGAAGCTCTTCCACGAAGATGTCATTTTCCGTGTTGGCGCCGCGGTCAGCGTTGTCCAGGAACAGCTTCGCTAGCGCCTCTCCCGGGGTAAGAGGAACCGCAGCGGGAGAGCGAGTCGCCGGTACGTCAGTGGCATCGTTGGTCACCGGGCACCTCCCGACACGCACCTCGGGCAACGCCCGCGAGCTGGTACGGACAAGCTCGCGGCCTGCACCGGCACGCCGCACGCAGCCATATACCGCCCCAGGTGACGGCGGCTAGCCCCCTCATCCATCACGTGCTCCGTACCCGTACCACCGTCAGTGATCATCAGAGGTCGCGGACGGTGCTGCACGGGTACGGAGATCTGCGCGCCCTGGCGCTTGCTGTGTCTGCCTGCCATGAAGTCCCTGCCACACGTCGAGAGCGTCTAAGGTGTGTGGCCGCCGGGCCCCTGGCTTGCGGGAACCTTCAGTGGCACTACGTCTCGGACTCTATCATCGTGATTTCACGATGACTAGCATCATAGATCTGTTTCCACATCCCGGAATCCCGCTACGATCGCGCCCATGGCAGGACCAACCATCAGGCGCGTCCAACTGGGCACCGAGCTGCGACGGCTGCGGGAAGCGGCAGGGATGTCGCGACCCGAGGCAGCCGCAGCCATCAAGACCTCGAAGTCACGGCTTGCCGCGATCGAGCTTGGCCGCAACGTCGTCTCGTTCTCAGAACTCGTTGTACTGCTACGCGACCACTACCACGGCACCGACGAGCAGCTCGCGACGCTGGAAGAGATCCGCGAGGAGGCCAGCCAGCGCGGCTGGTGGTCCACCTACGGCCTACCCGAATGGCTTGCTGGCTACGTCGGCTTGGAGCACGATGCCAGTGCCGTCCGCATCATCGAGCTAGAGCTGATTCCCGGCCTGCTTCAGACCGAGGAGTACGCACGAGCGGTGTACGTGCTCGGAGAACGGCTATCACCCAAGGAGATCGAGCGGCGTACTGCGGTCCGGATGCAACGCCAAGAGCGTTTGCTCGGTCCCGATCGGATGCAGCTCACCGCCGTAGTATCAGAGGGAGCGCTGCTGCGATGCGCCCGGCAGACCGCGGTAGCCGCCGAGCAGCTGACCAAGCTGCTCGATCGGGCGCAATGGCCGAACGTCGAGTTGCGCGTGCTTCCGTTCGACGCTGGTTTGCACGTCGGCATGGCGGGAGCGTTCAGCCTGCTCAGCTTCCCTGACCAGCTGCTGCCGGACGCCGCCCACCAGGAGTACGCGGTAGGCGGCCACATCGTCGATGACCAATCAGTGGTCTCACAGCTAGATACGCTGTTCGACAAGCTCCGCAGCCAGGCACTCGGTAGCGACGAGTCCCTGGCCATGATCGCGGAGCTTGCCGCCCAACACTCGTAGAGACGAAGAGAGGCATCTCGATGGATGACCGTGCGCCCGTCGTATGGCGAAAGTCTAGCCGCAGCAGCGATCAGGGTGTGTGTGTAGAGGTGGCCGACCTAGACGGCCACCGCGTCGTGCGGGACAGCAAGAACCCCGCCGGTCCGGTGCTGAGCTTCACCGTGGCGCAGTGGTCCGGGTTCACCACTGGAGTTCGCTCCGGCCAGTTCGACTGAACTAACGATGGGAACGGCCCCGCCTGCCACCCGGGCTGGGCCGTATCGCTGTGCCCGGTAGACACTCAGCGGCGTGGATCGCGAAGGCACGATCAAGCTGCTGGCCGTGATCTTGGCTGACATCCCGAAGCTGGACGGGGCTGCCCTGCCGGGGTCGGCATGAGATGTTCGACCCCATCCGGCGGCAACGGGCCCCGGTACCAGCACGAGGAACAACTCCGGCTAGCGGAGGCCGCCCGGATCTGCGCTGAGTGCCCCGTGATCCACCGGTTGCCCGGACGTGACCACCACGGCCGGGGAAGTCGTCAGGTTGCCGCCGCGACGCTCGGTGTAGTTCGTATGCCGCGCCCGGGAGAATCAACGACCCGGCAGGGTGGCCGCCCCCCCGATCTCGGTTAACCGGATGATCCGCACAACCGTCCACAGGGGACGGTTTAGTTGATCTCCAGCTGTCCGCAGATTGTCCGCAAGACGTCCGCAGACGGCCAACGGCTGTCCACGGTGCCAAACGGTGTATCAGCAGGTCAGACGGGCTCCATGGGCTATCACCCCAGCTCCGTGACCCGGCCTGGCAGAATCCGGCTTACAGGTCAGCTCGTCCGCCCCCTGTTCAGGGTCGGGGAGGCAAGGGCGGTGGCGCGGTGGACGGGCGGTCATCGGTGGTCGGCGGGGTGGCTGCGGGGGTCTGCGCCAAGGCTGCCAGCGTCAGCTCCACCGCGGTGTCCAGCTGCGGGTCGAGGCCTTGGACCCACGCCTGTGGTGGCCTGGGCACCTCCACGTCCGGGTCGACACCGTAGTTTTCCACCAACCAGCGCCGGTTGACGACCCACATGGCGTATCGGGGCTGGGTCACGCCGCTGCCGTCCACCAGCCTGGTCGCGGGTCCGATCCCGACCACGCCGCCCCAGCTGCGCATACCCACGACCGGGCCGAGGCCGCGTTCCTGAATCATCGCGGTGACGATGTCGCCGTCGGAGCCCGCGTTCTCGTCGGTGACGGTGACCAGCGGGCCCCGTCGCACGTCCCTGGGGTAGGTGAAGGGCAGCTTGCCGCGGGGCACCATCCACCCGGTGAGCTCGCGGGCCAGCTTCTCCACCACCAGTTGCGAGGTGTGCCCACCACCGTTGCCGCGTACGTCGAGCACCAACGCCTCGCGCGAGACCTCGGTGTGCAGGTCGCGGTGCAGCTGCGCCCAGCCCAGCCCCATCATGTCCGGTATGTGCAGGTAGCCCACCCTGCCCTCGGTGGCCGCGTGCACCGCGGCACGGCGGCCGGCCACCCAGTCGTGATAGCGCAACGGCATCTCATCGGCCACCGGGACCACGACGATGGTGCGCTCGCTCTCCGAGCCGGCCGCCCGCAGCCGCAGCTCGATGGGTTTGCCCGCGGTGCCGACCAGCAGCGGCCAAGGCCCGGTTACCGGATCGACGGCGCGTCCGTTGACGTCGACCAGCGCCTCCCCGGGCTGCACTGCTGCCCCTGGTGCGCGCAAGGGGCAGCGGCCGGACCCCGCGGAGTTCTCCCCGGGCAGCACCCTGATGATCCGCCAGAGCCCGTCCTCGCTGCGGTTGAGGTCGGCGCCGAGGTGACCCAGTCGCCGCGCCGCCTGCACGCGGTTCGCGGGGGGCGTCTCGTAGGCGTGCGAGGTGCCGAGCTCGGCTTGCACCTCCCAGAGCAGGTCGGAGAGGTCGTCACGGGTGGCGACCCGCTCCAGCAGCGGCCGGTAGCGCGCCAGCAGCGCAGGCCAGTCGTTGCCGGCCATGTCGGCCACCCAGAAGTTGTCCCGCATCACGCGGCCGGCCTCGTCGAACATCTGCCGCCACTCCGCGGCCGGCTCCACCTGCACGCGCACCCGCGACAGGTCGACGTCGAGGGCTGCCGATGGGTCGCCCCGCTCGGCGTCCTTGGCGGCCGGTTTCCCGGCGGGCAACACCCGCAGCTCCTCCCGGTCGCGGACCACCAGGCGCGTGCCGTCGCCGCTGACCCAGACGTCGTCGATGTCCTCGGCAAGCACCGTCGACGTGCCGGTGGCCAGGTTCAGGCGCTCGAGCACCGGACGCGGGGAGTCGGCGTCGGGGGTGGCGAGGTCGTCGCCGAGTACGCCGTGCAGTGGCCTGCGCAGCCAGGCCAGGCCGCCCTTCGTCGCGACCAGCGAGGAATACCGCGCCGCAGGCACCGGGACGGGGACGGCGCGCTCGATCAGGCCGTCGAGGTCCATCACGACGGCCACCTCGTCGACGTCTCGGCTGTCGTTGGCGGGGGTGCTGGCGCGACCCTGTGCGGTGGGGTCGAACGGCGACGGGGTGCCGGCCGCCAGCGGCAGCAGCTGCGGGCGGGTGCCGACGGGGAAGGACAGGTCGAAGACCTGCTCGTCGTACACGGGGTCGAAGGTGCGGGTGGACAGGAACGCCAGGTGATGGCCGTCCAGGGTGAACGTGGGATTGAAGTCGGTGAAACGCAGCCTGGTGGCGTCGGTCACGGTCCCGTCGGAGACCCGCGCCAGCTTGATCTGACACAGCGCGTGCGGGCCGGGGTGCGTCCACGCCAGCCACCGGGAGTCAGGGGAGAACACCAGATCTTCCACGGCGCCGTCATCCGTGCGGGCCAGCTCGGTGTCCCCCCCGGTGGCGGGGTCGACCAGCAGCAGCCGCCCGTCGTGCGTGGCCACCGCGAGCCGGCTGCCGTCCGGGGCGGCCGCGAGGTCCAGCACCCGCCCGAGCCGGCCCGCGGCCAGGGATCGCTGTCCTGAGCCATCTCTGGCGGCAACGACCAGCGCGTCCTCGCCCTCGGCGTCGCTGACCCACACCACGTCCTCACCGAGCAGCCGGGGCAGCCGGGCCCGCACGCCCGAGCCGGTCGCGAGGCAGCGCACCGGGCCCTCTGCGTGCGTCACCCACTGCATGCTGCCCCGCACCTCCACCGCGCTCGCCCGGCCGGTGCGGTCGACGGCGACCTCACCCAGGTGCTTGCCGGCGGGCACCGGAGCCGGCGTGCGGGCCGCACGGGGTCCCCCGGTGCGCAGCTCCAACCGGCGCGGCTGGGAGTCGGCGGCGAGGTCGTCGAGCAGCCAGAGCTCACCGGCGGCGGCGTACACAACGCGCTGGCCGTCGGTGGTCGCGTGCCGGGCGTAGTAGTCGTCGTGATCAGTGTGCCGCCGCAGGTCGGAGCCGTCCGGCAGCACCGAGTACACGTTGCCCACACCCTCGTGGTCGGACAGGAACGCCACCCGCCCGCCGGTCCACATGGGCGTTGTGAGCTGGCCGTCCAGCTCCGGCAGCAGCCGGACGAAGATCCCCGAGCCGTCGGGGTCGATCCACAGCCGTCCGGCGGTGCCGCCGCGATAGCGCTTCCACATCGCGTAGTCGTGCCGGCGCCCGCCGAACCCGGTGCCGAGCACCACCCCGCCCCCCGC
>JBOHFU010000074.1:8279-10748 GCA_050699675.1 Pseudonocardiaceae bacterium | reverse complement strand
TCGCAGCGTGCAGAGGTGCCACCGACGGCAACTTCTCGCCCCACATTGCCATCTCTGGCACGCCCGCAACGGATCCACACACCTCCCCGTGAGGCAGAAGTGGCGGATGAGACGAGCACCGGGACGACGTTCGGCTCGATGGCTACCTGATGTGACGCGCCACACCCGGTGGCCAGCGACGTCACCGAGGCCCCGTGCCTGGGTGACGGGCTCGGGAGCGGGGTCTGAACGACGCAACTCTATACTCGATCTTGAAACGGCCGTGGCATGCTCGGCAAGTTCAACCAGCAGGAGCCG
The DNA here is from genome assembly GCA_050699675.1 of Pseudonocardiaceae bacterium. Classification (GTDB taxonomy): domain Bacteria; phylum Actinomycetota; class Actinomycetes; order Mycobacteriales; family Pseudonocardiaceae. Next base: position 10,451 of record JBOHFU010000074.1, on the reverse strand, counting down.
GCCAAGCTGCTGAAAACCAGCCGAAGGCAAGATCTATCGGCAAGTCTCAGGCTGGGCCGGTGGGTCCTGACGAGTCGGTTCGTGCGGCCCTTTTCACGCCCTCGGGACCAGGTTTGGGGAACGGCCCTCTCTGCACAATCACATCCGCGCGGTGGCGCGGTGCCGGCGGCTCGGCTGGCAACGGCCCCGGTCGGCAAGCGATTGGCCGGCGACCAGCGAGCAATGAGCAAGCAGCAAATGGAGGAGGGTAGGGATGTCCGTCGTTGAAGTTCGGTCCGTCCGCGGGTTTGAGCGGCTGACTTAGCAGATGATGAAGAACAGGCAAGGGCCACGGCCCATCCCGAAGTCCCGTCTCGTGCTGGCGGCGGTGCTCGTGGCGCCCTGCTTGGGGCCTGCTCCAACGGCGAACAACCGGCTCCGGTCCAGTCCGCTGAATTCCCGACTGTGCGGCGCCTCGACTTACCCCCGGCGGAAGCGTGGAGCGAGCGACTCTGCTGGGCGCTGCTGCTCGTCGCGCACAGCGCGGGGACTCCGCCCAGCCTCGATGCCAACAACCTCGAAGGCTCCCGACATCATCACCAATGCGCACGTGGTCGGCACGTCCACCGACTTCCAGGTCCGGACTTCCACCGGCACCCAGCAATTCCCCGCCACCCTGGCGGGCTCCTACCCACCCGAGGACCTCGCGGTCATCCGAGTCGGCGGCGCGCCACCGGGCACGTCTGGCCAGCGAGGGCAAGCCAGCGGTCATGGTCGCAGATCACGCCCGGTGTGACCGCGCCGTCCTGGACCATCAGGGCACCCACCGCGGCGACGCTGCCGGCCCACAAGCACGTCTGTAGACCTACTGCGGCCAGGCCGCCCGCGGTGCCGGCGACCCGGTCCGCGCAGGTCGTGAGCGAGAAAGTCGAGGAAGTCGAGGAAGCGGGGCAGCTCGGGCCGTCGACCCGCACGTGCTCGGGAGGATGACCCGCGGCCGTAAGTGCGTCGCTGATGGCCATCGCCAGGCTCGAGCTGTGCGCGCCAGCAAGGAGATCCTCCGGGCTGGTCTGCTCGGACGGCTCCTCCCGGTGGGCGGACAGCGACAGGTACCGCGTCGGCACGTGCCGCCACAACACGACGGCGAAGGGACTTGAAGCCCGCCAGAAGCTCGCCGCGCACGCGGCCGTCGGGCCGATCCAGACGGTCGTGGCCGTCCGACGCGCAGCGAGTCTTTCCGCCTCGGCGACGGGTCCATCCGCCTTTTTGGTAGCAGCAACGGCGGTGCGGGGCGTCCGATCCTTCGCCATCCTGCGGCCAAGAAGTTGTGTCCTACCAGCCCGCGGTGGGGGACAATTTTGGCATGGCCCAGGGCAGGGGTGTGCCGCAGATTGACCAAGCGCTGGAAGCCGTGGTCGGCGCGATCGACGCTCTCACCGAGCGCCAGGACGGCGGTCCGGGTGTAGTGCTCACGCTGGGTGGCCTGGTTGTCAGCGGGACGATCATCCCCGACTGGCAGTGGTTCGATGAGGTTGAGCACGCCACCCGTGCCGCGTTTGTCGTGCACGTTGGGGGTTCCATCGACGACGAGCACGGTGGTTGGGCGAGGTTATTCAAGGGTGCTGCCGAGTCATTGACGAAGGACCACGCCGAGCGTCGGGCTGCGCAGGAGGTGACCGAGGGTCTCTCCGACCGCTACCAGCGTCTTCTCGCCCAGCAGGATCGGACCGCTTACATCCACCTGACCGAGGCCCGGGTAGTGGCTCCCGATCTCAGTCCACTGCCCGCGGCCGGGATGCACTGGCGAGGACGACTCTCAGAGATCTCGGGGTGGTCCTTCGGCCATCTTGGCGCTGAGCCGCCAAGCGCTCCGGTGCAAGACGCCGACCACTACATGTAGGTATCGCGCGCGCCAGTTCGTGGGTAGGAACGTGGATGAAGCGTTGAGCAGACACGCAGCACGGGCAGGCCCGGAGCTGAGAGGCTCTTCGCGCTCGCGGCTGCGGCCGGTGGGTCGGACTGATTCAAGACGCTGACGATGATACGGCTTTCGGTTGGTGACCAGCCCTGTGGACTCGTCAAGGGAGAGTTCATCCGCGTGGCCCAGCGGCGACACACAGCTACCCGCCGCATCCTTTGTGCATCAGGAGTACGGCTGAATGGTGTCGAGTGCGTGATGGTGTCGAGTGCGTG